>CAZNET010000246.1:0-3606 GCA_964571885.1 uncultured Pirellulales bacterium | reverse complement strand
CTGCTCATATTGACTTTGAACGTCGCAAAGGCAGATTGATGTTAATAAAAGCGATACTGCAACACATACGGTGACATTTGATTTGTTCATTTTTCTACTCCCAAAATTTCTATACATTTTCCATATACAATTTTACTCGCCAAAGATGGTGTAAAAATCTCCGTTGCCTTCACATCCATATCTTTCAGGTTAGAAGTTAAGACACAAATAAGTTTTTGTCAACGATAATTTTCAAAAAAAAAAAAAACGATTTTTTTTTATAAAGCTCTTGAATTCAAGCATTTATGATATGCGTTTTTTTGCGAATAATAGTTACTGATTAGATCATTGCGGTCGGGTTCAGTACGTGTCGATGGGTTGGGGGATGGTGTTTTTTGGTTCTCGCAGGTTGATGTATTTGACGCCGCCGAGCAGTGTGCCGTTCTGTTTATAATACGTATAGAGTCGTGAAATCTTATCCTCATCGGCTGCTTCGAGATTCCTCTGCCAGGCACCCATTTTGGCACCCCAGATGATCTCGGTATTATCTTTGGCGTAAAGGATAATGTGGCTTAATTTTTTATTTTCCCTGCCTTCGAGATTACTGATATCGATCGTTTCGAGATCGAACAGCAGCGGTTTTTCGGGAACCAGCAGTTTGTCCATTTTATCGAGCCATAACAGAATCTTCAGCGCTTCTTCAAGGTCATCGAGTTCGAGTCTGTCACCGGGCCGAGGTCTTTTTATCAGGCCTTTGATGCCTTTGACCTTCACGATGGGCAATGACTCGACGGGGATAAAATCGAGTACGACCTGTTCGCTGTCAACGTAAAATTTATTCGCTCCGTATTGGATCAACGCGACCGGTTTTCGCCACTGGGCCTTTATCTCGATACTGTCGCCGGTGGTCAGAACGTTGACATCGTGAAGCCAGACGACATTTTCAATAATGTTGTTATAGACCGCCTGGGCCAAGTCCTCGTCAATCGTCAGGTCTTCGCCGTCGGCGGTCGCGGCGTCAATGATCTTTTCTTCCAGTTGCCCGTTGACCCACTCGGGCACATCGATCAGTTTAATGTTGGCGGTTCTTTCAGAGAGGGGGACGGCTTTTTCCACATATTTTTCGAGAAACACAAAGCCGATACCGACCGCCGCCAAAAAAACGAGCAGACCGATCACAATGGAAAAGAAAATAATGCTGCGCTTGATATCGGCGGACCGTTTTCTGCTTCTCGAAGTGAGAGAGGGTTTGGTTTTTTTCTGTTTTGTTCTCTTTCGTCTGGCCACTTTTACTTCAAAATCGAATCAGCGGATTTACCTGAACGTTTTTTCCTATTCCATGTTTTATTGACTATATCGGCACAAAGCTGCTGCATTGTTAAACCCGCTTTTTGAGCGGCCTTGGGAATCAGCGAATGCGTCGTCATACCCGGAATGGTGTTCAACTCCAGAACATAGTCATTTTGCCGATTATCGACGATAAAATCGACACGGGCATAGCCGGCACAGCCCAGCACCTTAAAGCTTTTCAGGGCCGAGCGGTTCAATGTATCGATAAGTCGTTTATCCGGTATTGTATCGAACAGGTATTCGGTATCATCGGCTTCGTATTTCGCATGATAATCATAAAATGTCTGTTTCGGCCTGATCTCGACAACCGGCAGCGGTTTTCCGTTCAAAATTCCGACTGTCAATTCACGTCCCCGGATGTACTGCTCGATCATACAGTCGCCGTATTGATTTCGAACGTCCTGAGCGGCTTCGATCACCGATTCCATATCTACGATACCTACACCGACACTGCTTCCCTGGCTGATGGGTTTCACAACGAGTTTTTTCTGAGCCGGCCCGAAAATTTCCGTAAGATCCGATCGCCGCAATCGATCGGCATACGCAATGGCTTTGGGAGTTTTGATACCGGCTTGGTGAAGCGGTTTTTTCGTCTTCATTTTGTCCATACACAGCCGACTGGCGCCGGGGCCGCTGCCGGTATAGCACAGTGACTTTTCTTCGAGTAGCTGCTGCAATTGGCCGTCTTCACCGAATTGTCCGTGCAGTGCGATAAAGAAGACATCGACGGTTTTATCATTCAGACTATCAAGCTTGTCCGGCGTAATGTCTTCGAGGATCACATCCATTCCGGCGTCTTTCAGCGCCTGGTAAACACACCGGCCGCTTTCAAGACTGACCCGGCGCTCGTAGCCGATTCCGCCGGCAAGAACACATACTTTTGGATTATTAGTACACGGATCCATTATTCATAAAACGCCAAATTAACGGCGGAGGGATCAATCCCAGATTTCGATTTCAAGTTCAAGCTCAATGTCAAACTGCTGGCTGACCTGTTCCCTGATCTTCCGAATGAGTTCACGAACATCACTGCTTTTGCAGTTCTTTTCGGCAACGATGAAATTCGCATGTTTGTCACTGACCGAGGCCCCGCCGACTTTTTCTCCCTTCAAGCCGGCCCGGTCGATCAGTGCGCCGGCTGACAAGCCTCTGGGATTCTTGAAGATACAGCCGCAGTTTCGCGTATTCAACGGCTGGGTATTTTTCTTGTAAATCCATATCTCTTTTACGGTTCGCATGACCTGCTGTTCGTCGGATTCGATGAGTTGCAGCTCGGCATTGAGAATCAGCGGTGCGGTAATATTGACTTTCCGATAATCGAACGCCAGCTCAGGTTTTGTTTTTTCGAAAATCTGGCCGCTGTTATCCATAAGTGTCACCTTTTCGACAACGGAACCGATATCTCCGAAGTTGCCGCCGGCGTTCATTCGGATGGCGCCGCCGAGCGAACCGGGAATGCCTGTCAAGGCTTCCAGTCCTGAAAGCCCCTTCTGCACGCATACCAGCGTTAAATTGCTGATCTGAGCGCCGGCCCAGGCAGTGACCGTGTTGTTATCAAACTCGGTTTGACAGAACGTTCCGTTGTTAAGCTGGATAACCGCTCCGCGAACGCCGTTGTCACTGATAAGCAGGTTCGAGCCGAATCCCATGACGCGAAAGGGAACCTTTTTTTCTGTGCAGCGGTTGATCACGTCGGCCAATTGATCGACATTTTCCGGTCGGACAAAATAATCAGCGGGTCCGCCCAATCCATACCAACTCAGTTTAGCCAGCGGAAATTTTTCTTCAACGATTGTCTCTAAGCCATCGAATATACTCATCGGCCACCTTCCATATGTCACCTGCTCCCATGGTTACTACCAGATCGCCGGATTTTACGCGATCCTTTAAAAAATCACATATTCCTTTAAAACTATCGATAAAGATCGCCTCGGATCCTTTTTCTTTTATTTTTTCAACCAGTATTTCGGCATTGACCTGGGTTTTCGATATTTCGGTATCCCGGACAAAATAAATCTCCGGTACGATCGTCACATCGGCCAGTTTAAAGCTTTGTGCAAAATCCTCAAGCAAAAAACGGGTCCTGCTGTACTGATGCGGCTGAAACACGCACCAGATGCGCTGCGATTTGTATCGCTGGCGTATTGCTTTTAGAGACGCTTTGATCTCGGTCGGATGATGGCCGTAGTCGTCGATGACGGTGATGTCGCTGATTTTGTCTTTCAGCATCAGCCGCCGGTCAATGCCCTTGAATTCAAACAGCATCTCCAGAATAAC
>CAZNET010000245.1:0-4800 GCA_964571885.1 uncultured Pirellulales bacterium | reverse complement strand
TACGAACGGCAGGCCGTTTTGGTTTCGCTTCGCTACGAACGGCAGGCCGTTTTGGTTTCGCTTCGCTACGAACGGCAGGCCGTTTTGGTTTCGCTTCGCTACGAACGGCAGGCCGTTTTGGCTTCGCTTCGCTACGAACGGCAGGCCGTTTTGGTTTTACTTTGCCGCAAAGAATAGGCCGTTGGAGATAAATCATGTGGTATGTTTACAGGTGAAATCATCTAACCTTCTCTGTGAATCTGTGGTCTACTGCTCACCTGATCAACTGCTCAAATCACCTCTTCCCCTGATTAACGACAAACAATGACAAAATCAAATCGTATGTCCAATAAAAAACCGGGTTATCGTTGTTTATGTCAGAAACGATATGGCTGTAACTATATATTATATATATAGTTACATAAATATACCTACTTGACAACTGCATAAAAATATGGTATAATAGCAAAGTAAAAATTCAGGAGGTTCGGGTATAGATGAAATACAGGTTTTTCACGTGCTTGGTGTTATTGATAACGGCTACAGTGTCGGCCGAAGTGCTTAACGTACCGGGTACCGATTATCCGTCCATTCAAGCTGCGATCAATGGAGCCAATCACGGTGATGCTATTATTGTGTCACCGGGAACGTATAATGAAAATATCAACTTCCTCGGCAAGGCAATTACCCTTCGTTCGACAGACCCGAACGATCCGAATATCGTCCATGCCACAATCATCGACGGCAATGAGCCCGACGATCCGAACTTTGCCAGTGTAGTGACATTCAACGGCGGTGAAGATCATAACTCGGTCCTTTCGGGTTTTACGATGACCGGCGGTACAGGAACATGGATTCCCGTCTCCTGGCAATTCAAAGGGCTAAGATGGAACCGATGCGGCGGCGGCGTGGTTTGTTATAATATGTCGGCTCCGACAATTATCAATAATGTTTTTGCAGAGAACACAGCAGGTCAGGGAGGCGGCGTTTATGTGTACGGCGACCCCGGCAATCCTTCCGACCCCAACGAACCCGTTGACCCCCCTGTTCACCTAAAGCCGGTAATTAGCAACAATACATTTCTTAACAATACCGCCGTGACAGAACATGGCTTCGAGCCGCCGAACAGTAACTACCCTGCCAACGACCACGGCGACGGCGGGGCTATTGTCACCTTCCAGGGTGTCGATGCGGTCATTAACGACAACACGATGCATCATAATCACGCCGATTACTACGGAGGAGCGATCCATGTACGACAATGGAGCCATGGTTCGATCGAAAATAACCACATCTATTCCAACGACTCCACCCTCGGCGCTGGACTGCATATCACGTATAATGCCGCGCCGACTATTCGTCTGAATCGTATCGAACGAAATATCGCGGGACCCGGCGGAGGCGGCGGAATCTATATTTATAATGACTCCTACCCGCTTATTGAAAGAAATACCATTTTTGCCAATGAATGCGTAAACGGCTCGGGTATGGCGGTCTTCTATGAAAGTTTCCCGATCATTCGCAGCAATCTGATTGTCAAAAATAAACTTGGTTCCGCCATTCGAGTCAGAGGCCAATCGAATCCCACCATTATCAATAACACCGTCGCGGACAACATCATGACCTCTGATAATGCCGGCATTGACTGCACCTATGATTCAAATCCTCTAATCACGAATAATATTATCGCTTCGAATACTGACGGGTACGGTATTATCGCAGAATTCAACTGTTCTCCTGTTGTCACTTACAATAACATATGGAAACATGATGCCGGTAATTACGGCCTGGAAATCGCCGATCAAACAGGTATAAATGGAAATATATCCGTCGAACCAGACTTTGCAAGCTCCGATATAAACGATTACACTTTAAAAATCTCCAGTCCCTGTATCAATTCGGGTGATCCGACTTTTATTGCTGATATCAACGAAACCGATCTCAATGGAGACTCCAGAATACTCGGTCAATGTGTCGATCTCGGGGCTGATGAAACGTGGCCGGTGCAGAACATCACATCCGGAAATCATCATGAATCAATCCAAAGTGCGATCGATGACGCGAACCAATTCGACACGATCCTCGTTGCGAAGGGACGTTATTACGAAAACATCAACTTAAATGCCAAAAATATCACCCTTCGTTCATCGGATCCCAATGATGACAAAACAGTCAGTGTCACTATCATCGACGGCAATAACGCCGATACTGTCGTGACAATTAATTCCGGCGAAGACGCAAACTGTATCTTAACAGGTTTCACAATCACCAACGGCAACACAACCGCGTATGGAGCAGGCATTGCGATCGCCGACGCTTCACCGCAAATCACAAAAAACAACATTCACAGCAATAAGGCCGAAAACGGCGGCGGAATTCATATCCTCGGTTCCAGTGCGCAAATTATAAATAACAAAATATTCAACAATGTCGCGGCAACCAGTGCTGGCGGCATATGGGTCGGCTTATGCAATCCTGCTTTTGATCCTGTTATCGCCGGCAATATTATTGCTGGCAATACCGCTCCGTCCGCCGGTGGAATAACAATTTCAAGTGCTTCTCCGATTATTACAAATAATACTCTCATTCATAACCGCTCATACAATCCCGGCACGGCGGTGCTCGGAAATGGCCAAACAATTTATAACTGCATCATCAAGGATAACGTTAACCTCAGTAACCCAAACGAACCCAGCACCGTTGATCAGTGCTTAACGGCATACTGCTGCCTGGATGAAATGATGGCCGGCAATGGCAATGTTTACGACGATCCCTGTCTTGTAAACAGCGGCTATTGGAATGATATGAACACACCCGCCGATATCAATGACGACGTCTTTATTCTCGGTAATTATCATATCCCGCCCGAATCGCCCTGTTTCAATAGCGGTGATATCAATGCTGTTCCCTCAATACTAACGCTGGATCTCGACTACGAACCGCGCATTTACAGTGACACCGTTGATATCGGAGCCGATGAGGTAATCCTGAATCCTTACGACCTCAATAACGACGGAATTGTTGACTATATCGAAATCAAAAAACTCGGTGAAGAATGGCTTCTGAACGGCCCCGAATTACAAACGGATTATTATCCGGATAACGTCATCGATCTTCTTGACGCCGCAATGCTTTTCAAAAAATGGCGGTGGAAAGCTGTCTGGTACAAATGATATTTTTATAGTTTTCTGAAACACACGTCCCATAACGTTTTTCCAGCAAAAGTCACACCGGATCCGTGCCGATAAATTAATGCGCCTGTAGTCCCGGAATAATGTCATTCCGAGCCGACCATAAACCATTTGGTTTATGGCGAAGTCGAGGAATCTATTCTATAGATTTCTCCGCTTCGTAATGCACAGCATCGCTTCGGTCGAAATGACAAGAATATATTGTCAGCAAAACAATTGTTGCTGTTTACTTGGATTGGATATGAAAAAACGTTCGGGTTTTACATTAGCTGAGGTTTTGATCGCAGTCGGCATCATCGGCATCATCGCCGCGATCGTCATGCCCTATATCAACGTGAATATTGAGGAAACAAAAGAAACGGCAGCAAAAGACACGCTGAGAATTCTGAGAACCGCCATCGAGCGTTACGCGGCCCAGCACCAAGGAACTCCACCGGGCTATATGAACGGCAATCCAGCTCAGCCGAATATGATGGTCTTTATCGCGCATTTGCTCAAAATAACAGATGAAAACCATCAAATAGCTGAAATCGGCACAGACGGCTATCCGTTCGGTCCCTATATTGATGAGTTTCCGGCTAATCCGTTTAACGACTTCAAAACGGTTAGAATGATTGCAAATGATCAGGATTTTCCAGAAGCCACTGGAGAGGGAGGCTGGCTCTATAAACCGCAAACCAAAGAAATAAAGATTGACTGGCCAGGAAATGATTCAAAAGACAAACCCTTTGCGGAGTATTAATCAAACGAAGGTTCTTTTGTAAACGTCAAGACGTCTACCGGATTTTTATTTGGATCGAATGAAAATTGTATATTTTCTCCATCACCATAAGCAACATGATCAGGGAATGAAAACCACTCAGCCTGCCATTCAGTTGCGTCTTCAGAAACAGGCCCAAAAAAAACATCTCGGCTGGTTCCTTTAATACCAAAATCTTCCATTACAAGATTAAGGCCATCAATAATCACCTCAAGCGTCATGTTACCATTCTGAGCTGAATAATATAAAGTCCATTGTCCCAACTCATAGGTACCGGTTCCACCATCCTTAAGAGGCACCGTAAAATTGGTTATATTGGGATTGATCCTGGCAATGCCGGCGTCAATAGCGGCGTAAGATATTCCGCCATTCGGTTCGATCACAAATTCCCAACTACCGCGGTTGGCCTTCCAGTGACCCGCCAGATTCTCCGGAAAACGATCCGCCCCGTCAACGCTAACCTTGACGTTACCGATAACTTTCGAAAAACCTTTCTCTTCAGGCTGTTCTGAAGGCTCAGCCGTCTGCTTCTGCTCAATCGGCCTAACGTCGGTTTGCTGCTGCTCAGGCTGCGGTTGAGACTGAGACGGTTCTTTTTTCTTACAGCCGTTCAGCAGGAAAATACTTGAAACAAGTAATACAAAAACAATATATCTTGTTTTCATAATGGACTCCATCCAATAAATAAATAACGGGTGGATTCTAACAAAAAGACAGAAAATTGCAACAAAAAAAGCATCAGTCCAAAACAAAAGTTCTTTAAAAAAGAAGAGGCACCTGAGTTACAGGTGCCTCTTGAATGACGAAGTCTATTTAGACAAGCATCTTATTTGCGTCGACGAAGGAACAGACCGCCGAGACCCAGAAGAG
>CAZNET010000244.1:0-4804 GCA_964571885.1 uncultured Pirellulales bacterium | reverse complement strand
CGCATCCGGTGTCATGGTACTCTGTGATCTTTCCTCTGTATTCAGGATGGTCGAGATACAGCGGCTGATCGATAATCGCTACATTAACGCCTTTGCCGGTGATTCCTTTGGCGTGTAAACTTTTGATACCTAAACCTGGATTCATCGCCTCTTTCATAATGATTTCCGGATCGAAACGAAGGCTGTCTTTGGCAGGCCAGAGGGTATGATGATTATACCTAAGCGTTCGAACAAGAATGGGTGCAAGCGGTGTCTGGCTTACATCCTTCCAGCGGACATCGTCATAACGATCAACCGATTGAACAGATGTCACGGGACGCAGCGGCTGACCATATTGGCCATAATTCTTTTTTGATTTATGAACATTTTTTATTTGAGATTGGCGGCTTTTTTGGACAGAAATCTGATAGATGGCTCCGACTTTGTAATCCGTAAAAAAGATTCTTACTCCAAGATCTTTTCTGCTGTAATAGCAAAATCCCTTTCTGCCCTGGGCATCTTTGTATAAAATGCCGTCTTGCCATTTAGTTCCCCCAACAACCGTTTGCTTGGGTTTGCCTAAAACATCGAGCACTTCATCAAGTGGCGTTCCGATTTTAATTTTATTCATGAAGACAAAGCCGCTGTCACCCTCGTGGCGGATTTCATTGACAAACCCTCGGCTGAAAACAATACTGAGAGAGCTCGAAAAATCGGCAATAAATGTATCAGGCAAGTCGTCTCTGCTGAATGTTTTTCTTCCCCATATGTATTTATCCGGTTCGCCGAATCTACTTATAACATCATCGAGTGTGGATTTACCGATTTCAATTTCGGCGATTTGTTCGTTGAAATCCGCCAGTGTGGCAAACGGTGAAAGAAAAACCGTGACAGCCGCCAAAAGCATTAATTTTTTAATTTTCATAATATTTTCTCCAGTGTCATTTTACTTTTTTCAAAACATAGCATCTCGGTTTCTGGCCGCGGATGGCGACATCGCCGCTCATCCACTCCATAAACAAGTACGGTACGTCATTATAATACCGTATTTCATATTTGGCTTTGGTATTGTCTCCGGGATGATATAGCGAACCTTTTGTCCATTGCCACGGCCCGGAGGTTTTTCCGTTTTCGTAAAACGACAGAGATTGAAGATACAAGTCGCCCGTCCATTTTTTCGAATCGGGTTCAAAGGCATCTATATGCCTTACGAAATCAACGCTTATCCACTTGCCGATAACATCAGGATCTCTGACAAACGTTTCAAAAAACTTTTTTTGAAAACCTGCTTCATCGGATTTATTGAATCCTTTTATTATCAAAAACGATAACGGTATGATAAAAGCAATAAATGAAACAAAGACGACTGCGACACCAATGGCTATGAGAAAAACCGTATGGCTTTGGCTCTTTTCTTTTTTGATTGGCTCTTCACCGAACAATTCCGCGTAATCCGAGGCCGGCCCCATTTGCGTTATAATGGCTTGAAAATTATCCCACGTTCGTTCGTTCGTCGGCATCTCCGAATATTTCTGCTTCAGGTGCGACTCAACATTCTTCAAAACATCCTGTCTTTCAGGATGACTCACCTTTGCCAGCGCTTCATCGACCTGTTTAAGGTAGTTTTGTTTAACCTGATGCCATTGTTTTTCCGCATCCATAATTAGGCTCCTGCTTTTATGAACTTGATACTTTCAACGATTAAATCAAAATGAGCGTTCATTTGAGTTATATAATTTTTTCCTTTATCGGTGAGCTTGAAATATTTCCTCGGCGGCCCCTGGTTGGATGCCTGTTCGTAACTTCTGACCAGCCCGTCGATCTGCAAACGCGAAAGGATTGGATAGATATTGCCTTCACGGATCTTCAGGCCGTCGGTGCTCCTTAGAGCCTGCACCATCTCATAGCCGTGATAGTCACGGTGCACAAGTAAATTCAAAACGACAATCTCAAGTAATCCCTTGCGAAGCTGCGTTTGCCAATTATTCAGATCCACCTGTCGGTTTCCTTAATCAAATCCACAACGACAAAAATAACAGCGGTTTCAACCAACCACGCTTGTTCCTTTCTTGTTTGCAGTATACTGTATAATATCATAGCTGTCAAATTAATTTAAGATTTTTTCCCATAAGAAATTTATCTCAATGGTTCTGTGATCATTTGCGATCAATATCACCAGCCGCTTAAAATAAGCTCTTTGATTTGCCATCGAAAGGAGCCTTAAAATCGACGACGCCGCAATTTCTGCTCAAACAGCCTGAAATCGATTCACTGCATTCATGAAGATCATCCCGCATGTATAGTGTAAAATAGCATGATTTGGCATTCATTCTTTTTGATTTTTCAAGCTTGGATGAATTTGTCGGTTGCAATTTTATCTGACCTGAAGGTTTGACAGAGCGAAGTAGGCAAAAGCCGCTTTGAAGAACCAGAACTGACAGCGATTTGGAATCGCTTCGGTCGGCTTTATTTTCTTGCATCAGTCCATTATCAAATCGCTGATGTGAATTTCAGGCTAAAAACGAAAAGAAATAAATTTTTATATTGATCAGGTCAAACCGCCACAACCAAAAGTTATAAACAGAAAGTAAATATTTTTTGAAATCTTACGGTTTCCGGTGTATAATGATTTGTTTAATTGATGTTTTAACAAGGAGTTATTTATGAACAGACGCCAATTCCTGAAAGTCAGCACCGCAGCCGTTACGACCTCCACGTTATTTTCAAACCTGCCGATCAGCCTCGCTGATGATAAAATGACTGACAGACCCAATATTCTCTGGATCAGCACCGAGGATATGAGCCCCGATATGGGCTGCTACGGTGACAACTATGCGGTGACACCGAATCTTGATAAATTTGCCTCACAAGGCATTCTCTTTACCAATGCCCATACGCACGCCAGCGTGTGCGCGCCGGTGCGTTCGGGGATTATCACCGGTGTTTATCCGACGAGCATCGGCACTCATCAAATGCGGTGTAAGGGGGTGCCGCCTTCTTATGTGAAATGCTTTTCCCAATACTTAAGAGCGGCCGGGTATTACTGTACCAACGGCGGCAGCGGCAAAACGGATTACCAGTTCGACAGCCCAGAGACCGCCTGGGACAAATGCAAACCAGGCGCTCATTGGCGCGACCGTGCAAAGGGCCAGCCTTTCTTTTCCGTATTCCACCTCGGCGTGACGCATGAAAGCAAAATTCGCGACCGCAGCGAACGTTTCCAGGAACAACTGGATACCCTAAGTGACGATGAAAGGCACGATCCTGACAAAGCGGTAGTGCCGCCCTATTATCCCGACAACGAGGTGACACGACGGGACTGGGCGCAGTATTACGATATTATCACCTTGATGGACAAACAGGCGGATGAGATATTGACCGAGCTCGAAGAAGATGGTTTAGCGGATGATACGATCGTGTTTTTCTGGGGCGATCACGGCCGGGGACTTCCAAGAGCCAAACGATGGCTGTATGATTCAGGCACAAAAATTCCACTCATCATCCGTGTGCCCGACAAATACCGTAAGCTTGTCAGCCCGGACAACCCGAACAAAGCAAATCCCGGTGCTGTCGATGACCGCCTTGTTTCATCGATCGATTTTGCACCGACGATGTTATCACTCACCTCGCTGACAATCCCGGATTATTTACAGGGCAAGGCATTTCTTGGACCCAAACAGAAATCTCCGAGAGAGTATATTTTCTTTGTCCGAGACCGCATGGACGGCGTTTATGACATGATCCGCTCGGTCCGTGACAAACGCTATCGGTATATACGAAATTTCATGCCGCATCTGCCCTATGCTCAGTACATCGATTACGGCGAGAGAACGCCGACGATGCAGGCAATGCGCAAGGGATATGAAAACGGCACGCTCAACGAAGTACAAGAACTTTTCTTCAGGCAAACAAAACCTGTCGAGGAACTTTATGATTCGGTCAACGATCCTCATGAAGTAAATAACCTGGCCGATGACCCGAAATATAAAGATAAACTCATCGCGATGAGGAAATTAGTGAAAGACCGGATGATGAAAACCGGCGATGTCGGTCTGATCCCCGAAGCCGAACTCGATCAAATGCAGCGGCCCGGCGGTAAATATCAACGAACGAACGAACCGGTCTTCACCGTCGATAAAGCAAAATCGACCAACAAACAAAAAGTTGTCGCAATTACTTGCCCGACACCCGGCGCATCGATCGAATATAAAATCATTCGAAACAATCAAAGCTCGGACTGGAAATTTTATACGCAGCCAGTCGTGATAAAACCCGGTGACAAACTCTGGGCTCTTGCCTGCAGATTGGGTTTCAGAGACGGCAAAGCCAAATTCGAATTCGACGACGAAAGTACCATGTTCACCGGGAAGGCTGCTGACAATAACTGGCGGGAGGAACTATTGAAAACTGACATGCTCCATCGACTGATAGCGATCAAGGATCTGGATTTTAAGGGTGAAGATGCGCTGCCTGACTACATGAATGCACTTGACGACAAATACCCAGCGGTCAGATACTGGGCGGTATTGGGCGTTCATCATCACAGCAGAACCAAACACCAGATCGATAAGGCGATCTCGAAGCTCAAACCTTTGCTTGATGACTCATCGGCCGTCGTGCGTATCGCCGCGGCCGAGGCCTTAGGGCATTGGGGACATGCAGATAAAGCCCTGCCGGTACTGTCCAGGGCTGTTGAAAATGAGGCAGAAAAGGTTCGGCTTTCCGCCGTCCATGCAATCGGCCGGCTGGGTGAAAAGGCGTGCCCGCTCACAGAAAAAATCAAGGACGCCCGGAACGACAGAAGCGGCTATGTAAAACGCGCAAG
>CAZNET010000243.1:0-4804 GCA_964571885.1 uncultured Pirellulales bacterium | reverse complement strand
ATCCGGATGTAAAGCCGGGCATTCTTGAAAGAGGCATACTGTTGAAAGCTCGATTCGAGCTGGATCAGTATATCAACCTTCGGCCCGTTAAACTTTATCCCGGCGTGCCTTGTCCATTGAAAGACAAAGGCCCGGACGAGATCGACTATGTCGTTGTTCGCGAGAATACCGGCGGTCTTTATACCGGCACCGGCGGCTTTTCGATGAAGGACACCCCGCAGGAAGTCGCCGTCCAGGCCGCGGTGTATAACCGTTTCCAGGTGGACCGCTGTCTGAAGTACGCCTTCGAATACGCCCGCAAGCACGGCAAGAAGACTCGCGGTATTGGTAGTGAAAACACCCTGGCTCTTAGCGGCAAGACCAATGTGCTGACTTACATCTACGATCTCTGGGAAAGGGCTTTCCACGAAATGGGCGAAAAGGACTACCCGGAAATCCGCAGAGATTATTATCATGTCGATGCGACCTGTATGTGGATGGTCAAGAATCCCGAATGGTTTGATGTCATTGTCACCGGCAACATGTTTGGCGATATCATCACCGATCTCGGTGCTATTACTCAGGGCGGCATGGGCATCGCGGCGGGCGGCAATATCAACCCGGAAGGTGTCAGCATGTTCGAGCCGATCGGCGGAAGCGCACCGAAATACACCGGCAAAAATGTTATCAATCCGCTGGCGGCGATCTGTTCGATGCAGATGATGCTCGAAACGCTCGAAGAAGATGAAGCGGCCGAAAAGGTCGAAGAAGCTGTTAAATATGTCACCGGCCAGAAATTAAAATCCATGCAGGCAGGTAAAATGGGATATTCAACAAGTGAGGTAGGAGACTTAGTCGCTACCAAAGCAGCTGAATAAGGAACAATATTAAATATCAAAATAAAAATGAAAACGAAAAAAATATTAAAACAAAATTCAAGTGACGAGCTTACAATACCATTGAAGAGCGTTTACTGAGTTTGTATTTTTACTATGTAGTTTTGATTTTTTATTTTTACTTTTTTATATGGGTTTATTGTGCCGGCGAATTTAACGCCCGATTACATGAAGGCTGAGAAGTGGTTCAAAAGTGCCACAACCAATGAAGAAAAAATCCTGGCGCTGGAGGAGATGCTGCGTGTCATGCCGAAACACAAAGGCACCGACCACCTCAAGGCGGATCTTCGTCGAAAGCTCAGCAAACTCAAAGAAGCCCCTGCCAAAAAAGGCGGCGGTAAACACGTGGATATTTTCCACATTCCCAAAACCGGCGCCGGTCAGATCGCCCTCATCGGCATGCCCAACAGCGGTAAAAGTTCTATCCTCGCAGCTCTGACCAACGGCAAGGTCAATGTAGCTGATTTTCCCTTCGCGACGAATGCACCCGTTCCGGGAATGGCTCAATTTGAAGATGTTCAGATCGAACTTGTGGATATGCCGCCGATTACGGAGGAATTTGTCATGCCAGGCCAGGTCGGCACCTATCGCCATTGTGACCTGATCGGCATTGTTATCGATCTATCAGAAGATGTCGTTCAGCAGGCCGATGTAATTCTCGATTTTCTCGAATCGCGGAATCTTATTATCTCGGATAAAACCGAAGAAGTCGATGATAACGGCAATATCCTTGGACGAAAAGCCTTCTGTATCTGCACAAAATCAGATATCGCTAAAGAAAAAACGGTTGAGAGAATAGAGGAACGCTTAAAAGGTTACAATTTTGATTATATCGTCTGCTCCACGGAAACCTTTGAAGGCATCGAATCGCTTCCCAAAAAGCTTTTCGAGCTGCTCGATATTATCCGAATTTACTCAAATCCCCCGGGCAAAGAGGCCGATATGACCGATCCGTTTACCCTGCCTGCCGGCTCGACGGTCATGGACCTGGCAAAAGCCATTCATCGGCAACTGGCAGAAAATTTAAAATCCGCCCGAATATGGGGAACCGGTGTTCATCCCGGACAAAATGTCCAAAAGACACATATTCTGAACGACAAAGATATCATTGAATTGCATTTCGGGTGATTTTTGGTATACTTATTTTTTTCCTGAACAAAAACAAAATAAATCCGAAAAAAAGTCATGTTAAGTTTAAGACGTGTTGAAATTGCTGACGGGTATTGCGGCAACTGCAGAAAACAGGTCGTTGTGCAGAGACCTAAAATCAATCACTTGCCGTACTTTCTCGGCACAGTAATGACGGGTTTCTGTGCGATCTTCTGGATCCGTGATGCGTACCGGCAATACCCGTGGAAATGTGCCGAATGTCATTCAAACGTCTACAAGATCATGGAAAATATCTATAAGTAATTAAGGAGCGATATTTTGATGGATTGCAAAAAAGACAAGAACTTAAAAAACTGTAATTGTTCCTATCCCGGCTGTGACAAAAAAGGCGTATGTTGTGATTGTTTGAGTTATCATCTATCCATGAAACAGTTACCAGCCTGTTGTTTTCCCGACGACGTGGAAAAAACATATGACCGCAGCTTCAAAGCCTTCGCTAAAAGCTGGAATCTATAATAAATTCACTTCTTCAATGATCTTATCGACAATCTGTTCCTGAGTTTTATCGTCGCAATCGATCGTGATTTGAGCATATTTTTCGTACAACGGCTGGCGTTTGGCATAAAGCGTTTCGATCGTCTCCCCCGGTTCCATCACCACCCCGCGAGTATATAAGTTGGTCACACGCTGTTTCACCGTTTCAAGATCGATATCAAGATGAACGACAATCCCTCTTGAGGATAAATTCCGCATGATCGCATCGCTGTACACCGCGCTGCCGCCGGTGGCGATTACCGCATGGGTGACATCGATGCAGACCAGATGGCTTTCTTCGAGTTGACAGAACTCCTCAACCCCTTGTTCGTCAATGATCCGCTGCAATCCCTTATCCTCCAGTACCTGGATATACACATCGGTATCGAGAAAATAGCGATTCATCGCCTTGGCGAGCAAAACGCCGACGGTGCTTTTGCCCGCTCCGCACATACCGATCAGCACGATATTTTTGTCCTTATTGGCTTTGACCATTTATGACCGCCCTGGGATGGTATTGTTTAAATATCCATATGCCGACGATTATAGAAACAACATAACCGATCAGCAATAAATACATTATCAACCGTAAACCGAATTGTTCAGCGAGATAGCCAAAAATAAAAACACTCACCGAAGCGATCGCCCACAATCCGCCCATGATCCACGCCATCCTCTGTCCCAGAACGGGGCCGGAGGCGTTTCGGGCAAGGGAGATGACCAAACCGAACGACGCATAAAAAGAAAACGGGCCGGCCAATATTAATAAGAGTACGGCTGAGCGATACTGACTAAGAAAAAAATATAAAAAAAGGAGTGGTATGCCAATAATCATGCAGACAATAAAATGGATCAATTCTTTATCCCGTCGGGACCAATGGGCCCAGAAAAAAGAGCCCACCACGCCGCTCAGGCCGAAACACATGACGCTGAATCCCCCAAAATCCAGATCAAATCCTACATCGGTCAACAGCGTCGTCAATAACGACACCTGCGTTAACAAAGCCGATCCCGAAGGTACCGCCATCACAAAAATCGGCCAGAACGGAAGCCTGTATCGCCTCGGTATGGTGCCCTCAACACGGTGTGTATCACTTTCAACCGCCAGTTGAATCCTTAAACTTATAATTAAACCAATGCCAACAACCGGACAAAGAAAATAAAAAAATAATCCTTCCAGATTAAACCGGGATACCAGCCAGGATGATAAAAATCCTCCCAAGGTAAATCCAATGGACCCTCCGGCGATAAACACCGCTGAACTGACCGAGGTGCTTATTTTATCGAGGCCATGAACCGCTCGAAAAGCCTCCGGATAGGTGATTCCGATCCCCAGTCCTGAAAATGCAGCCAGCGAGATAAGGATCCATAACGAATAAGGTGAGGCAGAAAAAAATCCCATAAAACAGGAACAAACCATCAAAACCAACCCCATCGGCAAAAGCAGCGGTTTAGTTTTATCTTCCCGTAGGCGTCCGATGAATATTTGTGATACATTATTGACAAGATTTAAGACGGTCAACGTTATCACGGATAATGAAAGCGTTAAAGCAAAACGTTCACGGATCGCAGGCAGGATAACAGCCAGCAGGCCGGCGAATATACCGATGATAATGTGAATAAAGCACAGCGCGACCAACTGAATCCACTGAAATTTTTTTGAATTTTCTGCCAACGAAGTAACTGCTAAAAAGAAAATTTCTCAGAGGTTAGTTTTTCGTACCCCTCGATATATTTATCGGTGGTTTTCGCAACGATATCGTCCGGCAGGACAACGCCGGGACCGGATTTGTCGAATTTGATCTCTTCAAGATAATTGCGGACAAACTGCTTGTCGAAGCTTTCCTGGTCCCTGCCGGCCTCGTATTGATCCGCCGGCCAGAAACGTGAAGAATCCGGTGTCAGGACTTCATCGATCAAAATGATCTTGCCGTCAACCTTACCCCATTCGAATTTTGTATCGGCAAGAATGATGCCCCTGCTTTGTGCGTACTCCGAGGCCTTTTCGAAAATACCGATGCTTTTATCCCGAACATATTCGGCGGTTTCCGTGCCGATGATCTCGGCGGATTGCTCGAAGCTGATATTCTCGTCATGCATGCCGCGCTCGGCCTTGGTGGCCGGCGTGAAGATACTTTCCGGCAGCTTGTCGCACTGTTGTAGGCCGGCAGGCAGCTTGACGCCGCAAACGGTCTGATTCTGCTGGTATTCCTTCCAGCCCGAACCGGCCAGATAACCTCGTACTACACATTCTACCGGCAAAGGCTCGGTTTTTTTGACCAGCA
>CAZNET010000242.1:0-4805 GCA_964571885.1 uncultured Pirellulales bacterium | reverse complement strand
AAAAAAAACGCTGATTTTCACGGAGTTTTATAAAAATTTATCATTTGTAACAAAATGGTAACATTAGATTAATAAACTTTGGCTGGTTCGGACTCATTATTTATGGTATGATCATTGAAAATTGACTCAAGGAATTGTAGGGTTTTTTTGGAGAGTTACCTTTGAAAAAAGCTGTCATTGTCACAGTCATCGTGCTTTGCGTTCTGGTTGTTGTCGGGGGCGGGATATCGGTGATCAAGAGCAAAAAAAAGAAGTTTGACAAAGGCCCGAACGTCAGGATCGAGAATCCGCAGAAAGAGCAGTTAATCGAATTCGTCAGTGCCCCGGGACAGATCGAGCCTAAAAAACATGTCGAGATCAGCGCGAAGATATCGGCGAGGATCATCGAATTGCCTTTCGATGAAGGCGATACGGTCACTGCCGGCGATCTGCGGGCCGAGCCGCCGGTGTCGGCTTCGGTGCTGGTCAGGCTTGACGATAAGGACCTGCAAAGTCAGCTTCGCTCGGTCCGGGCGAACAAGGCGGCCCAGGAAGCCAGGCTCGAAGTGGAAAAAGCCAACCTCGCTTCGCAAAGGGCGGCGCTGGAGGGTCTGAAAGCGACGCTCGATCAGGCACAGAAAGATATGGTTCGTCAAAAGTCTCTGCTCGAATCTAACGACATCAGCCAGTCGGTTTATGACAGGACGCACAGCACATACGAAGAACAGAAGGCCGACCATGAATCGAGACGGCACGCGCTTCGCGCGGCTGAGCTTAATCTGATTGTTCTGGAGCACAATATCGAAGCAGCCGAGGCGCAAATCGAGCAGGCGCTCGAGGCGATCGATTATACGGTAATCCGCGCACCGATCGACGGTGTCATCACCCGGCTCAACGCCGAGGTCGGCGAGATGGTTATGACCGGGACGATGAACAATCCGGGAACCGTGATCATGGAAGTGGCGGATCTGTCACGGATGCTGGTGGTGGCCGAGGTGGACGAGGCGGATGTCGGTAATCTCAGGGTCGGCCAGAAGGCGACCGTGACGGTGCAGGCATTTGCCGACCAGAAATTCGAGGGGGTTGTCGATACCATCGCGCTGTCGCACCGCTTTAGCAATACCGGCGCAAAATACTACCGCACCGAGATACTTCTGGATACCAATGATTTTCAGTTATATTCCGGCCTGACGGCGCACGTGGACATCGAGACACTGCACCACGACGATGTGCTGACGGTCCCCTCGCAGGCGGTGCTGGGCCGGCCGGTTGACGATCTGCCGGTAAAGATTCGCGATGCGTGTCCCGAGGTCCAGAAGGACAAGACCTATACGCCGGTCGTCTATCGTTTTATCGACGACAAGTCGGTGGTGACCCCGGTGAAGATCGGACCGAGCAATCTGACGCATACGGTCATTCATTCGGGCCTCAGCGCCGATGACAGGGTTGTCACCGGACCGTATAAAGTGCTCGAAAGTCTCGGCCACGATAAGAAAATTCAGGATGAACGTGCTGAAAAGCTCGATCCGAATGATGTAAACGATATCAATGATGTCAACACGCCGGACACAAACCCGTCAGCGGATAAAGAGGACAATGATACCGCAGGTGACTAACACGAATAAGGCGGTTATTAAACTGGCCGGTGTCAAGCGAATCTATAAGCTTGGTGGCGAGCATGTGCATGCGCTGGACGGGATCGATCTTGAGTTGAAGGAAAACGAGTACGTGGCGGTGATGGGGCCGTCGGGTTCGGGCAAAAGCACGCTGATGAATGTGCTGGGCTGCCTCGACCGCGCGACATCGGGGACATATCTTCTCGACGGCGGTGACACGACCCGACTGAGCGACGCGGCCCTGGCAAAAATACGAAACGAGCGGATTGGTTTTGTCTTTCAGTCATTCGAGCTGCTCAGCCAGCTTTCCGCTTTGAAAAATGTGGAGATGCCTTTGATCTATGCCCGCAACGGCTGGTTTTCCAGGCGCAGGCTGGCGAAAAAAGCGCTCGAACGCGTCGGCCTCGGCGGGCGGATCAAGCACAAACCCAACCAGCTTTCCGGCGGCGAGAAACAGCGGGTCGCGATCGCCAGGGCCTTGATCTGCACTCCGAGTATCCTGCTGGCCGACGAACCGACCGGCAACCTCGACAGCAGAACCAGCCGGGAAATCCTGAAGCTGTTCGACCGGCTGCATGAGGAGGGCCAGACGATCATCATGGTGACCCACGAGGAGTTCGTGGCCTGTCACGCCAAACGGGTGATACGGATGATGGACGGCAAAATCAGCAGCGACCTGCCGATCGAGCGGGACCCGGCTTTTCAATATAAAGAGGTAAATTTAAAGTAAACGATGAAAAGAATATTGTTAGCGCCATTACTGTTCTTAAAGATATTTTACCAGAGCGTCTATCTGGCGATCAGTCAGATATGGGCCAACAAGATGCGCTCGTCCCTGACGACACTCGGTATCGTTATCGGTGTGGCCTCGGTCGTCGCGGTTATCGCATCACTTGCCGGTCTGAAGGCAAAGATACTGAAAGAAGTCGAAGTTTTCGGAACGAACATGATTTATATTGAACCTCGACGTCCCAACACAGGGCCAAAAAGTTCCGCTCCATGGCATCTGATTCGGTTCGAACCGGAGCAGTTTGACGGACTTGGGGATCATTGCCCTTCGGTCGAACGGTTCGGCAGATTGTGCTGGGCCGGCCAGATGACACTCAGCAGCGGTGACAGAACCGTTGACGGGGTTATTGTCCGGGGGATCGAACCGGATGTACAGAAAATCGAACGACGTAATCTTATTCTCGGCAGGCCCTTATCCATTATCGACGAAATGCAGTCCAGACAGGTCTGTCTGATCGATCCGAAACTGCAGAATGACCTTCGGCTCGATAAAGACTGCATCGGTCAAATGATTTTAGTGGGTCATTATACCTTTCATGTGGTCGGTGTTGTGGAGCCCCGCCCGCAGGGGATGTTCGGAGGCGGTCAGCAGGAAACCTCCGAGCTGTTTATTCCATTTAATACGGCCAATAAAATACGATATATGCCGTGGATGGTGGTTTTCGCCGAATCAAAAACCGCCCAGACAAGTGACGACGCCATGGCCGAGATCAAATTCTTTTTGCGTCGAACACGTAAACTAAGTCCCGGAGAACCGGATACTTTTCATGTTCAGTCAATGCAAAGCTTCCTGAAGACATTTAATATTATTGCAGCGGTTACCACAGCGATCGCCGGTGGTGTTGTCGGGATTTCTCTGCTGGTCGGCGGGATCGGGATTATGAACATTATGTTGGTTTCGGTTTCCGAAAGAACCCGCGAGATCGGCCTGCGCAAAGCGGTCGGCGCGAAAAAAACGGCGATACTGACGCAGTTTCTTATCGAGTCGGTCGTGCTGTGTTTTTTAGGGGGATTGATTGGAATAGGTCTCGGGCAGCTTCTTACCATCATGATTACAAAACTGCCCGGCGCCAAGCTGGACATGGCTTATATCCCCTGGTGGGCGATCGTCATTTCATTCGGCTTTTGCGCGGTCGTCGGAATATTTTTCGGTATGTTCCCGGCGATCAAGGCCGCCAGGCTTGATCCGATTGAGGCCCTTCGACATGAATAAAGATAAAGGAAAAATAAATAGTGTTCTAATGATTATGAGTATGTTTGTTTTGCTGTCACTTCTCGGCTGCGGTGACAGGGTTGACGAAGAATTTTATAAGATTCATGTACCTGAGGAAAAATTCTACGATATTGAAACGGTTGATTTTAATGAGCTTTCACAAACACAAAAAGAAGCTTTCGAGCCGAATGTCCCCGAGGCCAATGAGATTCGTTTGACTATTGAGCAATGCAGGGCCTTTGCGCTGAAAAACAATCTCGACCTTGAAGTTCAGCTCATCGAGCCGACGATCGCCGCCCAGCAGATATCGATCGAAGAGGCGGCTTTTGAATGGGCATTTTTCTCGAATATCAATTATTCCAAGACGGACAGTCCTATTGCGGTCGATGTCAATCTTCAGGGTTCACAGGTGGACAGCTCGTATGTCAATACCGGTGTGCAGCTTCCGCTTCGCACCGGCGGGACATTGACCTTCGCCGCAGCGGACAGCCGGGTAAGAACCGATTTTACCGGTACGACCTTTAATCCCTCTTATACATCGGATCTTTATGTTTCAATCAGTCAGCCTCTGCTTCGAAACGCCGGCAGCCGCGCCAGTACTTTTGCGATTCGTTTGGCCGAATACGACAAGCAGATCATCGACGCCCGCACCAAACTCGAGGTAATCCGTGTTATCGCCGATGTGGACCGGGCGTACTGGCGTTTGTACGCTGCGGGCAAGGTGCTCGAAGTTCGCGAGCAGGAATACGCGCTGGCCGAGGCGCAGCTCGAACAGGCGAAACATTTCGTCGAGACCGGCGAAAAGGCGCAGGTCGAAGTTATCCGCGCCGAAGCGGGCCTGGCCCAGCGGCTCGAAGCCATCATCGTCGCTCAAAACGATGTCAGTGACAGAGAAAGGGAACTTAAAACTATCGTAAACAAACTCGGTCTGAAGGTTGGAACCCGGACTGTCATTTATCCTGTTAACGAGCCCGCTCCGGTTCGTTACAATTTGTCGAGCAATGACCTTTTGTCCATTGCGATGACTAACCGCATGGAGCTTCTGGAGCTGGAGTTGCAGATCGCCAGAGAGATCGACCGTATCGATTATTTCCGCAACCAGGGGTTGCCTCTGGTGACGCTCGATTACCAATATAATATCAACGGCCTGGGTCCGACCCGCAGCGATTCCTACAGGGTGCTGGAAGATAATGAGTTTGTCGATCACA
>CAZNET010000241.1:244-4814 GCA_964571885.1 uncultured Pirellulales bacterium | reverse complement strand
GGCGTTGCTACTTTTTACCATTATTTTAATCTGACTCCTCCAGGACAGTTTGTCATATCGGTTTGTCTCGGTACCGCCTGCTATGTCAAAGGCGCCGGACAAATTCTCGATACCATTAAACAGGAACTCGGTATCGATACCGGACAAACCACCGAAGATGGCATGTTCTCCTTGCAGCCGGCCCGCTGCCTCGGGGCTTGCGGGCTGGCTCCGGTTATTATGGTCAATGATAAGATACTCGGCGATCTGACACCGAAAAAGATGAAAGACATTATTAATCAGTACCGTAAAAAAGCAAAATAGAAATGATTGCCAAAAACTTACAAGCTTTTATTGAAACAGTGTACTCACAGGAAAAACCGAACCTGGAAGATATTCAGTTTTTGTTGAATCTAAGTAATGACAAAGACTATATGCTTCTTTTCGAGTTTGCTGATAAGGTGCGCAAAAAGTTTGTCGGTGATGAGGTTCTGCTCAGAGGAATCATCGAATTTTCCAATCATTGCCGTAATACCTGCAGCTATTGCGGTTTGAACCGATTTAATGAAACGTTGATAAGGTATCGGCTAACCAAAGAACAGATCATGAAGTCTGTAAAACAGATTCATTTGACGGGAATTAAAACCGTTGTATTACAATCCGGGGAGGAAGATTCCCTCGACACTGTTTGGCTGAAGGATATTATTGAAACGATCAAAGCAAAATATGATCTTGCAATTACATTATCAGTTGGGGAACGCACCTTCGATGAGTATGCACTTTGGCGAAAAGCCGGTGCGGATCGATATCTTTTGAAAATCGAAACCAGTGATCCGGATTTATATCACAAGCTTCATCCCGGTATGTCTTACGAAAACAGGGTGAAGTGTATCTATGACTTAAAGCATTTGGGCTACCAGACCGGCAGCGGTAATATCATTGGATTGAAAAGCCAGGAAGCCGTAAATATCGCACAGGATATTTTGTTTTTCAATGAGATGGATCTGGACATGATCAGTGTCAGTCCCTTTATTCCGAATCCGAATACTGTTTTGGGCCATGAATATGCGGGAGATATTTTAAAAACATTAAAAACCTTGGCTCTAACACGAATTGTTACTAAAAACGCACATATGCCGGCTAATACTGCCATAGGAAGCGTTCAGAGTCAGGACTGGCGAACATTTGCGTTACAATGTGGAGCCAATGTGGTGATGCCGAATTTTACGCCGCAGCCGTATCGCGGCCTGTATGAAATTTACCCTAATAAAATATGTGTTCATCAGAAAGCCCGTCAGGTTGTAGAAAATTTGATTGAAAAAACTCGCGATATCGACAGAATGATAAACTTCTCGAAAGGCGATTCTGTAAAGCTATCGGGACAACCACAATAGTTTAATTGAATGATTGAAAGGAGCGAATTGTATGACAAAAAAAATATTGATGATCGATGATGACCCGGAATTTGTCGATGCGATAACCAATTTACTCGATGCGAAGGGGTATGACGTAGCCAGTGCGTCGAATGGAAAAGAAGGTGTCGAAAAGGCCAAAGAAAGTACCCCTGATTTGATTTTGCTGGATGTGATGATGACAACAAAATCAGAGGGATTTGATGTTGCCCGGGAGCTGCATGAAGATGATAATTTAAAAACGGTGCCCGTCGTCATGCTGACCGGTGTACGCAAAGAAATGAATTTGCCGTTCGGATTCGAGCCGGATGAAGACTGGCTGCCCGTTAAAAAAGTTCTTGAAAAACCTGTAAAGCCGGAAGAATTGTTAAAAACCATACAGGAAAATATTTAAATAACTACGACATTGTATTTGTCAATGAGGTGTAACTATGGTCAAAACGCCCAAAAGTCTCAGACTACATATTGGTATTTTTGGAAGAAGAAATGTAGGTAAGTCCTCTGTCTTAAACGCGCTGGTGAATCAGCGGGTATCCATTATCTCCGATATCCCCGGCACCACGACTGACCCGGTGGAAAAGGTAATGGAGCTCAAACCCATCGGCCCGGTCGTATTTATCGATACCGCCGGTGTCGATGAGACCGATGGTCTCGGTTTGGAGCGTGTCAAACAGACCATGAAAGTCCTCGACAGAACCGAACTGGCCGTGCTGGTCACCGATGAATGGCAGGACTATGAGAAAAATCTGATTGAGCTGTTCAATAAAAGTAAAACACCGTATGTGGTCGCCGCCAATAAATTCGACTTAAGACCAGACAACGTACTCGAAGACCAACTGATTCACGATGATGTCACACGAGTTGCGAGTACCAACGCGGTTACCGGACAAGGAATCGATGAACTAAGACAGCGTATTATTGAAGCGACACCTGTAGAATTTCTGGAAAACCGAAAGATCGTCGGCGATCTGATCGAACCGAATGAACTGGTGGTGTTAGTGACTCCCATTGACATTGAGGCCCCGAAGGGCCGGTTGAAAATGCTGCAGGTCCATTGCATTCGGGAAATTCTCGACAATCACGCAATGGCCGTAATCGTCAAAGAAACCGAGCTGAAGGATATCGCCGGCAGATTCAATCAACAGCCGGACATGGTCATTTGTGACAGTCCTGTGATCGACAAAGTTATCAATATCGTCGCTCCGAACGTCCGAGTGACAACTTTTTCGATTTTGATGGCCCGTTTCAAGGCCGATCTTGAGACCACGGTTCGCTCTGTTTATGCGATTAATTCGCTTAAGCCCGATGACAGAATTTTAATCGCTGAGGCCTGTACGCACCATCCAATAGGAAACGATATCGGCAGAGAACAAATCCCAAAGTTGCTGAAGAAATATACCGGATGCGATCTGAATATCGATGTGACTTCCGGCAGGGATTTTCCCGAGGACTTGACAAGATATAAACTTATCATTCATTGCGGTGCGTGTGTGTTCAATAAAAAGGAAATGCTTTCCCGAATCGAACGGGCGAATACGGCCGAAATTCCGATTACCAATTACGGTCTGGTTTTTGCCTATTGTCATAACCATTTGGACCGCACGCTGGCGCCTTTTCAGAAAGTCGAGAAATATGTTCATCTTGCATCAGCCGGCTAACTATCGAAGGCGTCGATAATTACAACAGACGCATCAGATAACTAAGGATGTTTATACGATTTTGTTAAAATAATAAATATCTTGCAACAATTCGTTTAAGTTTGTACTAATAGGGCCTGATTCGGGTTTTTTCAGCTATTGGATATGATGGATTTCAGAACAGAACAAGACACAATGGGCGATGTTCAAGTTCCTAAGAACGCCTATTATGGCGCGCAGACAGCCCGCTCGATGCTCAATTTCAACATCGGCACGGAGAAGATGCCTGCAGAGTTGATCACGGCGTTTGGCATTTTGAAAAAAGCAGCGGCCCTGGTCAATCATGATCTTGATTTATTGAGTAAAGACAAGGCGGGTCTGATCGTAAAAGCAGCGGACGAGATCATCGAAGGTAAACTCGACGATCAATTTCCGCTCAGCGTGTGGCAAACCGGAAGCGGTACACAGACCAACATGAACGTAAACGAAGTGATTGCCAATCGAGCCATTGAATTATCCGGCGGTGTCGTTGGCAGCAAAACGCCGATACATCCTAATGATGACGTCAATAAGTCCCAGTCCTCGAATGACACATTTCCTGCCGCGATGCATATTTCGACGGCCAAGGCAATTGCCGATAAATTGTTACCAGCGGTTGACTCACTGGCGAGACTGATCGAGAAAAAGGCGTCCGAATTCTCAAACATTATTAAAATCGGCAGGACCCATTTAATGGACGCGGTTCCCTTGACATTAGGACAGGAATTTTCCGGTTATGCGACACAGGTTCGACGGGGTCACGAAAATATTCATCAGTCTTTACAGCGGCTTTATGAACTTGTCCTTGGGGCGACTGCTGTAGGAACAGGACTCAACGCTCATCCACAGTTTGCGGAACAAGCTGCACAAAAAGTTTCGGATATAACCGGCTTGCCTTTCATTACCGCCGCGAATAAATTCGAGGCATTGGCCGCTCATGATACAATGGTTGAAACAAGCGGTTCTCTTAAGAGGCTTGCAGTGTCCCTGATAAAAATTGCCAATGACATCCGGTTTCTTTCTTCCGGGCCGCGATGCGGAATCGCAGAGCTTATTTTACCGTCCAATGAACCGGGCAGCTCGATCATGCCCGGGAAAGTCAATCCGACTCAGTGTGAGGCCTTGATCATGATTGGTTTTCAGGTGATGGGAAATGATGCCGCCATTGCTGCGGCAGGAGCGTCGGGAAATTTTGAGCTCAATGTCGCTAAGCCGGTTATTATCTATAATCTGCTGCAATCGATTCGGCTGCTGACCGATGGATGCCGCAGCTTTGGTGAAAAGTGTATCGCCGGCATAAAAGCAAATGAAGAGGTTATAAAACGACACGTCGAAAACTCGTTAATGCTGGTGACAGCGCTGAATCCGCATATCGGTTATGATAAAGCGGCTCAGATCGCCAGGTACGCACACAAACAGGGTGTGACATTGAAAGACGCCGCCGTCTCGCTCGGCTTGCTCAGCGCTGAACAGTTCGATCGAATGGTCATACCGGAAAAAATG
>CAZNET010000241.1:0-234 GCA_964571885.1 uncultured Pirellulales bacterium | reverse complement strand
CCGAAGTAATTAACTGGTTGCGTTATATATTGTCAGGATACTTTGTTCTGGCAACGGCTGAGGCATTTCCCATATCTTTATTAAAAGGTCTCAGGCTGAATCGAAATGAACAACTCTGGGGTTTTAACTCATACGGGGAAGTGTCGAACCTGCCCGTATAGCCGCTTCCGATACCGCGGTATTTATAATCCAGTGAAACGATAACTTCAGGCAAGGGATTCAATTTGTTTGTGG
>CAZNET010000240.1:1396-4820 GCA_964571885.1 uncultured Pirellulales bacterium | reverse complement strand
GGCATGTACCAGTACAGCTTCTGGGCGATGTCGATGAACCGCGTGAAGGCGCTTTCTATCACCAGTGAATTTACCTGACGCTGGGTCGCGGCATAGGCCGCGATCGCTCCGCCAAGTGACCTGCCGAACAGCACAATATCGTCACCGGATGTCTCTTTATGTTCGATCAGCCAGTCATAGGCCGAGACCGCCGCGTCGTAGGTCCCCTGCTCCGTCGGAGCGCCGTCGCTTTTCCCGTAACCCGGATAATCGAAAATAAAACAGTTCAGACCGATATCGTTGAACATCTTCAGCGTATCAAGACGGTAAGCAATATTACCGGCATTACCGTGACAGAACAGAACCGTCATATTCGCATTCGCAGCAGGGACATACCAGCCGTTTAATTTGACCTGATCATCCGTTTCGAAAAACACATCTTCGAACTTCAATCCCAGATCAGCGGGCGTATAAGGAATATCCCGATAGGGTATATAAACAAACTTCGACTGCATGACAAACAATACGAACGCAAAGCCCACATAGCCCAGCACCGCCACCACGCCCAGTGAAATCGCCGCTGCCTTGATGCCGCCGCTTTTGATGCGGGTAAATACCATGATCAGCACCAAACATACAAGGATAAGCAGCAGTAAAGGTTTCGGTAAAAACTTCATTGTTTTGTGTTCCTCAAAGCATCATCGTACATTAAGGTGTATTTTAATTTGCCCGCGGACATAAAACAAGCTACAATTAGCCCATGACCAAAAGAAACATAACAAAAACCGTAACAGTAGGCGATATTAAAATAGGATCAAGACACCGGATCGCGGTTCAGTCGATGACCAAGGTCCGCACGGCGGATGTGGCCAAATGTGTTCGGCAGGTAAAAAAACTGACCGACGCCGGCTGTGATCTCGTCCGGATCGCGGTGCCGACCCGGGCCGATACGCAAGCTTTCACGAAGATCGTCAAAAAAGTCGCCTGCCCGTTGATCGCGGACATTCATTTCAGCGCCGCCCGGGCCATCGAAGCCATAGAGGGCGGTGCCGCCAAGATCAGACTCAATCCGGGCAATATAAAAAAACAAAGGGATATTGACCGTATTATTGACGCAGCCAGACAGCATCGGATCGCGATACGCATCGGCGTCAACGAAGCCAGTATCCGCGATCTCAAAAAAGATACGCCTGTAGAAAAACGCACCTTGCTGATGCTCAAAGAAATGAAGCGGTATGTGCGGTTGTTCGAGAAACGAAATTTTGACAATCTGGTACTCAGCGCAAAAAGCAGCGATACCTTCAGAACGATAGAGATCAATCGTAAGATATCGGAGCATTTTAACTATCCCATCCACATCGGCTTAACCCACGCGGGTTTGCCGGAGGACGCGACAATTCCTTCCGCGGTCGCGCTGGGGACACTGCTGTCAGAGGGCATCGGTGATACCATTCGTGTCAGCGTCGCCGGCGATCCCGTCGAGGAGGTTGTCATCGCGAACAAGATACTTTCGTCGCTGGGACTTGTCAATACCGAGACGATCGAACTGGTGGTTTGTCCGACCTGCGGCAGGTGCGAGATCGATGTCGTCAGGCTCGCACGCAAAGTCAAAAAAACACTGACCGGCATCGATAAACCGATCCGCGTGGCGGTGATGGGCTGTGTCGTCAACGGACCCGGCGAAGCGGCCGATGCCGATCTGGCGGTCTGCGCCGCCACGAATAAAGCCTTCATCTATAAAAAAGGAAAAAAAATATCCATTGTCAAAGAAAGCGAAATTTTGCCGACCGTTATAAACCTTATCAAAAAAATACCGTGACACCAAAACCCATGAAAAAATCCACACTCATCAAAGTATTAATTCTTATTATTTTCGGCATTGCCTTTGCGTATATCGAATCGGCGGTTGTGGTTTACCTTCGCGCGATCTTCTATCCCGATGGATTTTCATTTCCATTGACCGAATTCGGGATGCAGATAAGCCCGCTTTGGAAACGCCTGATCCTGACCGAGATCGGCAGAGAAGCCGCCACGCTGGTGTTGATACTTACCGGTGCGTGGCTGGTCTTTGAAAAAACAGCCAACCGTTGGGCCGCATTTTTGATCATCTTCGCCGTCTGGGACATCTTTTATTATGTCTGGCTGAAAGTACTGCTCGACTGGCCCGCCACGATCATGGACTGGGATATCCTGTTTATGATCCCGATGGTCTGGGCCTCGCCGGTCATCGCCCCGATGATGGTATCACTTATGATGTTTATCTTCGCGCTGCTGATCCTGAATATCTCGGACCGGGACAAAGAATTCAGAGTATCTTTTCTAAGCTGGATCGGCTTTTCACTCTCGGCAATGGTAATTGTTCTCTCGTTCTGCCTGGCGGGACTGCACATCAAGGCGCCGGATTACAGGCAGCATTTTTCGTGGCCCATTTTTCTGTTAGGTATGATTTTAGCAATTCGTTTTTTTATCCGCTGTTATATCCGATCAAACCGGTTCGAATAAATGATATTTAGAATGCCTTTTCGATCGGTGTCAGGCGGAGAATTTTGCCGGGTCTGTTCAGGACCACATAAATCGAACCGTCCGGCGCACAGCCAACATCACGGACGCGCCCTGCGTTTTTGAGTATGACTTCTTCGTGCATCACCCTTTTATCTTCGATATCGAGCAGCCGGACCTCTTCATATTTCAGCGCGGTCACCAGCAGCTTGTTCTGCCAAAGCGCGAACTTGTCACCATGATAGAAATCCGCACCGCAAACGGCGATCGACGGCCGCCAGTACAGGTTCGGCTGAGCCATACCGGACTTTTCTCGTAATTTACTGATGATCCTTCCATCATAATTTATTCCGTAGGTGATCACCGGCCAGCCGTAATTGGTTCCTGCTTTGAGCAGGTTCAGTTCGTCGCCGCCCATTGGACCGTGTTCGGTAACCCAGACCTGATGTGTCACCGGATGCACCGCCATACCCTGAATATTGCGGTTGCCGTAAGTAAAGATCGACGACAGCGCGTCCTGTTTGCCGACAAAGGGATTGTCGTTCGGTATGCTGCCGTCACGTTTGATCCGATGCGTCTTGCCGTTCGGTCTGGCCAGATCCTGGGACATTTCCATATGTCCTCTGTCCCCGATCGCGAAATACAAATTGCCTTTATCGTCGAACACAATCCTACAGCCGTAATGGTGACGTGTCTGGTAATAATGCTGGGGGGATGCTTCGTATAACACCTGCTGATCGACCCATTGATGGTCACGGATTCTGCCACGAACGATGCGCGTCATCGCGGGAGGCCGACGCATATTCTGTTTCTTTTCGAAAGCGTGACTGTAAGCCAGATAGATCCAGCCGTTCTGTTTATAGTGCGGATCGACCGCGACATCCAGAAGACCGCCCTGCCCTTCGTTGAGCACCTTCGGTATTCCTTTGATCGGTTTTTTCAGGAG
>CAZNET010000240.1:0-1386 GCA_964571885.1 uncultured Pirellulales bacterium | reverse complement strand
CCGCAGCCTTCCCGGCCGTTCGGTCACCAAAACGTTGTTACTATCTAAAAAATCGACAGCCCAGGGAACCTCAAGACCTTCAGCGACGATCTCGACTCTGACGTCATAATCCATCGTTTCCAGTTTTTCCGGTATCGGCGGCTTGACCGCACCTGCCTGCTTTTCTTTTTTTAAGAGAAAATCGATAACCGCGTTGATCTGCTTGTCACTTAATGATTCGTCATAGGCCGGCATTCCCAGATGCTTGATGCCGTACTTGATATTGCGAAAAATATAGCCCCGGTCCTCGCCGAACTGCCACACCGCATCCACCAGGCTCTGCGCATTGCCGCCCTGAAGCTCTATACCATGACAATTTGAACAATAATGGCGATAAATCGTCTCCGCATCATCCGTAACAGTATTTTTCTTCTCATCCGCCGCTTCAATAATAACCTCAATACTCAAAAGCAAACAACAAAAAACGGTTAAAAATGACGCCCATCGCCCAAACATTTGTCTGTTTACGTTTTGCATATTTTCTATTTTAATTAAAATCAGCGAAGAATCAAACAGACTTTTCCCTATAAAAATTCAGTTTTTTCCTGCAATCGAAAAATATGATTTTATGATAGAAAAAACATAAATCTTTAATATAATGTATAAAGTAACTTAATTGGGTGTTTATATATGGATGTGATCATCAATTTCACTCCAACCGGAATGATACCGACTAAAAAAATGACGCCGTGCGTTCCAATCTGCGTTTCCGAGATTGCCGAAGACGTTCACCGGGCCGTCGAGATCGGCATTACGATGGTCCATCTTCATGCCCGCGATGAGGTAACCGGCGAGCCGACCTACAAGGCCGAAATATACGAAAAAATCATAACCTCGATCCGCTCGTTCAACAAGGAACTGATCATTTGTGTCTCGTTAAGCGGCCGAACCTTCAGGGAATTCGAACAGCGAGCCGAACCGCTGCAGCTCGACGGCCAGGCCAAACCGGATATGGGGAGCCTGACACTCAGTTCGCTCAATTTCAACAAGATCGCCAGTATGAATTCACCGGATATGATTCAAAGGCTTTCCAATGAAATGATCTCACGCGGCATCCTCGCAGAACTGGAAGCATTCGATACCGGTATGATTAATTATGCGAAATATCTGACAAAAAAGAAATTGCTGCATCCGCCTCACTATTTCAATCTGCTGCTCGGTAATATCGCCTGCGCCCAGGCCAATCTTCTGCATTGCGGGATGATGATCAACGAACTGCCTGAAAGTTCGTACTGGTCACTGGCGGGGATCGGCAACGCGCAATTAATGATCAACTCGATCGCGATCGCGGCCGGCGGCGGTGTGAGGATCGGTCTGGAAGACAACATCTGGTTCGATCCCGAAAGA
>CAZNET010000239.1:0-4825 GCA_964571885.1 uncultured Pirellulales bacterium | reverse complement strand
GGATCAAGTTACCGACCGTATCAATCATTAACAGGTTACCGGTGTTTTCGTCGGCACTGACATAGCCGTATTCGCCGACTAACGGCAGCAAAATATTTCCCATTTGGACCGGATTATAATTTTTAATATGAAATGTTTTTTGGACAACCTGGCTTTTGTTTTCGATCGCGGCTAAGGGCTGGTCCGCCGAGATAATGGGAACCGCACCAAACTGTTTTTCCTTTAAGGATTTCAGATAAATCGCGTCTTTGGTATGTTCGGCGACATACCCTTTTGCGCGTAAGGCACTGTAGATCAGCGACAATGCCTGGTTTTGTGGAAGTTCCTTAGGTGAATAAATGGTAATTTTTAATTTCATGACTTCGTCGTCCGGTATAACGGCCTTTTCGGTCCATTCGGCGATCTTTTGAATGATATGTTTCATCTCGACATCTTTTAGATTCAAGGCTTCCATGGGGTCATTCGGTTCGGCCGGTTCATTTGGCTCCTCAATGTCGTTCGGATCATTCGGTTCGTTTATATCAGGGGGTACGTTTGCATCGATTGCCTTTGTTTTTTCCTGGAGATCGTTTGAGTCACCGGCCTTTTCAGTCTGCTGTTGTTTTGGGGGTATCTTAGCAGTATTCGGTTCTTTTGACTCGTTATTCAATGGTAAAACATTCCAGTGAATAATCAGTGCCGCAGCACCGATCACTATGATTATCAATCCTGTTATTATCAGCTTTGACTTCAATTTGTTCACCTCATTTCAACAATCGTTTTATTTATAAGTGCTGTTACCATGCCTGAACCGCTTGTTGTTTTTGGTCATCCGAAAGACTATTCCATTGTTCTTTCGCTTGCTCTTTTTCTTCATCTGAAAGAGAATTCCATTTTTCCAAGAATTTCGCTCTTAAATGTTCTGGAATATCAACCCCAAGCCAAGCAAGTGGGTCGTTCTGCTGTTGGACAATGACAGCCTGTTGGTCGATGGTTCTATTTTGGGGCGTTGCTATTCTACTGTTTTTTTCAGATTTCTTGATAAGGGAGCCTTTGGTCATCTGCCGCGGTGCTGCTGCGGTAACCGCCCCTAAGGGGGAAAAATATTCCTCTTTATCCTTCCAGCGAACCTTTACTCTTGTCGGTTCGACCGCGAGGATTTCGGCATCTCCGACTTTGTCGCCGACTTTATACCACCGATCGTTAATCAGAATCTCACGGCCTAAAATACCGGTTATGTTTTTTGCCGGATTTTGTTTTGGTTTTTTAGGAACGAATAAATTGTTTTCTTTTATTTCGTTCGCAAAGTCACGATATGCTTTGAATTGTTTTTTGGCTTCGTTTGGATCATAGACGCTTTGAGCAGCCGCTTTTTTCATCAACCTTTCAGCCCTGACGGATGTTATCAACAGTGTACTGATTTTAACAATAATTAGTATGCCGAACACCATAGAAAACCCAAACAGCAGGACTGACAACTTTTGATTTTTGTTTTTTATAAAATTTAATTTCATATTTTTTACGCTCTTTTCATTTAACAAATGTCGAGACGACAATATCAAACTCAAATTCCTGTCTTTTTTGGGGATCGCAGCTTATATCCAGTTCTTCAATAGAGGCCAAATAAGGATTTTCCTTCAAGGCGGCGAGGAAATCGAGAATCTGATTAAACGTGCATTTATCACAACTGCATTTGACTCTTAACAGATAATGTCTTGTATATTGACTGGACGTTTTTTTTGTGAGTATCTCAAGCGGTTTGCTTTTGATGCCGGCCTTCTTAAGTTGTTCTTTGAGTTTATTTCTGAACAGAAATTTTTGTTTTTCTTCGTCCTGAGGCATTTCAAAGACCGGGACCACAGTCAGCAATCCCGCGTGTTTGATCTGAGATGAAACAAGTTTTTTTAACGCCAACTGCCTATCTGATATTGATCTTCTCACCTGAAACCATTTTTCAAGCCAGTTCGACGAAATTGAAAACAACACAACCATCGCCATCGCGACGATTCCAATTTTAATCGCCCGTCTGTCTTTTTCGTTTAGTTTATTTGGTAATAGTTTCATATTACGAAGATTAATTCCTGCCTTTCTTTTGGGTGAAATCTTTATAATGAAATGTTAGTGTAAAGTCTATTTTCTTTTTCTTGTCATCTTTTTTGGTACTTTTAATTCTTACATCGCTTATATCGTTTTTGCTCAACAGGCTTTCCTGGAAGTTATACAATTGTTCATCGTCCTTGACCTGACCGGTTATGGTGACCGGCTGGCCTTTTTTGAAATGAAAACCGTTGAGCAGGGTTCCGTTATTCTCTTTGTAATTGAGCTGATGAATCAGGTTCAACAGATCGGCTCTCTGTCTGGCCGCTGCTTTCATCAATTCTCGCTGTTCTGCGAGCAGAGTGAAACCAGCATTTTCCTGAGACGACTTAAAATGTTTTTCAAGTATTTTTAACCTATTCACATCGACGATATAGGATAACATGATCAGCAGGATAAATGTTATTAATGCAAGTGCGGCCGCAGCTTTGAACGAATAAATTCGTTTTTTTGTTTTTTCGGCGGGTTTATACAAATCTTCAAAAAGATTGATGGCCTCTGGAGACGGCTCAGTTCCCAGTGCACCAATGCCTAACGCCGTTCTGTATTCATAAATAATTTCGGCGCTGACTGAATCCCGGAATCGAAGACTATTTTTATTCGGCAAGCTTTGTTGAACGTCAAAACCGGCTGAAGTAAGAGAAGACACCACTGTGTTGATCGTGGATCGACCGTCCGATAGGATGAAAATCGGCGATTTTGCATAATCCGCAACATCAAATATTTCCAGTACATGTTTCAGGTCCTGATTAAACCTGTCAAGGGACTCTATGTTTTCTTCGGAAAATTCTTTCAGGCCTGTATCCAGGATTGCCGCATTACACAGGCGATGATCTTCGACGAGACAGAACTGCGAAGCGTCTTGGCTTAAATCTAAAAGAAGACCGTTTCGTTTATTGACGGAGAAAAATGTCTGCCATGCTTTAACAATTCCTTCGCAATTAAGGAGTAGTTTTTCCGGATTTAAGGATGACACGTTCGACAGAAACGTTTTTATCTGGTCTTTTCGCGCCGCGGCGATCGTGATTGACAGTTGTCGGCCGAACTGCTTAGTTTTTTTCCATGCAAAAATCATTTTCTCCGCGGGCAAAGGAAATTTCGATTCAGCCTGCAATTGCACCAAGGTGGTAAGTTCGTTTTGTTCCTTTACAGCGGGGACATTGATGCGATAGAAGATCACTGCCGCAGTCGGGCAGCCGATAATTAATCTTGTATTTTGGTTTTCGTGCTTTTGATCGATTAGTTTTTCGGTAAACTTGCGCCAGCTGGTGTCTGATAAGTTTTCACTTGCTGTTCGAATCAATTCATAAGCGCCTTGAACCCTGTGCAGTACAACCGCTCTGAATTGCCTCTCTTGATGCGTTACTGCGGTAACAATGGATTCCATGTCCATCTGTTTAGGATCAATATGATTAATCAATTGCTTGTCCCCTGATACCAATATATGATTTTTTCCGGATTTGTATGCCTGTCGACAATCGCTTCAGTCCGCAGTTTTGCTTGTGAACCAAATTGCTGATCGATGGATGCGGTGCAGTTAATGGAGTAAATATCGGAACGGGTCGTGATATATTTGGCGATTTTTTTGAAGGTATCGGTTTTTATAGAACGGATCGTCATTATTTCAGCGATACTTTCCATGCCGGAGACCAGGCTCTCTCTATTATTAATAATATCGTCAGCGAGTTTTTCCGGTTCCCTGGTTTCTTCCAAGAGTGCTTCCAGTACGGTTCGTGACGCAGTGTTGATGTTGATTTTTCCAGGGATTCTTTTCTCGTCGGTAACGGTAATTTTGTCCGCTATTTCATAGAAGGTTTCTAGATCAAGCGGTTTAGCTTCATTTGAGTTTCTGCCGGAATTTCTTGATGATTTCTTTGGAGTATTTTTATTGATAAGATCAGAAATGCACTTGTAGCCGTTATTTTTCGGCCGATTTTCTACGATCCATTTCGCATGCGATTGTTCTATTTTCAGGGACTTTTTCAGCTTATTTTCGTCGGCCTTATTGATGTTAATTCTTTCCTGTCCGCTTGCGTCCTGATTGTTATCCATAGAGTAACAGGTCAGATGGTCGATCCATCTGGTTTGCCGGCTAAACAAAAGCTCACTGTCGATGTCCTTCACCAAAAGCAGTTCCCGAATTGTTCGGAACGGACCATTTCGAATCTCGTAGCCATAGGGCAGGCTCCGGTAGTAGCCGCTTTCAACGCCCGATGGACCCGGTGTGTTGTTTTTATCTCGCCAGTCGATGATCGCCTCTGCGATTTGATGTGTCATTTCCGGAAGAGTGAGAAGTTGATCTTTGGCGGCGGTGTTAATATTCAATTTTCCCGCTTCATCGATAACCTCCACTTGAAACCTGCACTGCTGAAAGACACCGTTAAAATCGGTCACATTGTCCGACCATAAATCCTGAAGGCTATCACTGGTTTTGCTGTCTTCGCCCAATACCGCAATGGCCGTATCGATGCCGGCTCGACAGGCCCATCTCAATTTCAAGCCCTGCATATGTGCCAGGCTGACCTTCGCATCTAATCTGCTGCTGCGGCCGATCATCGCAACAATGATTCCAAGCAGCATAACGATCCACAAGACCGTGACAATCACCAACCCCGACAGTTTTTTCTGTCTTTTCAAAATATCTAAGCGGTTATATCGACTCTTTTTGATTTCGTACTTATTCATCGGTTATTTCCGCTGAATGATGGAGCGGTGTTGTCGGGACCGTACGCCCCGCTTTTGGCCCTGG
>CAZNET010000238.1:0-4834 GCA_964571885.1 uncultured Pirellulales bacterium | reverse complement strand
GCAGGAGATATATCTTGGAGATGATTACGGAGACGTCTTGAATGCCGATGACACCGATCCGCTCTGGACTATCCGTCTTGATCCTAACGAAATATTAAACCTTGGCGGCGATAATTACAGTTATGATGTTTCCTTGCTTGGTCTGGATCTCGGTAAGACTTACTATTGGCGTGTGGATGATTATAATGATACGGAACCCAATATGTATAAAGGCACAATATGGACGTTCATTTTAGCTGATTATTTTGTCATCGATGATTTTGAAAGCTATGAAGACGCACCTGATTTGAAGAATACCTGGGAGGAGGCACAAGGCGGATTTATCGATCTGGAAACCGGTAAAGCCATCGATATGCAGTCACTAAAATTGACGGCCTTTAACATCGGTTTTGACTATTCGGAAACCTATATAGCTCCGGAGCAAAACGACTTAAGCGAAGAAACGGGTATCGGTGTAAAGTCTCTATGGCTTTGGTTCTATGGTGACAGTTCAAACGTTACTGACGAGCCGATGTATGCTTATCTCGAATACAGCCACGGCGCCGGTCATTTTATCAATTATCCCGACAACAATGATCTGCTGATCGAACAATGGCAGCTCTGGCGGATCGATCTTGATGAATTCGCTTCCAACGGTGTCGATCTAAGTGATATTGCGAAACTGGCTTTGGGTGTCGGCAACCGCAGCGGTGCCGGCAGTATGATTGTTGCGAATGTTATTTTTGACGATATTCGTTTATATCGGCGTTATTGCCTTAAGGATATGTCAGCCGATCTCGACGAAAACTGCAATGTTGATTTCAAGGATTACTCTATTTTGACACTCTCGGATATCGATCATTACGATCTGCACGAGTTTGTCGAGCAATGGCTGCACAGTGATCTTTGGCCATAATGTAAGAAATGTTGATTTCCACGTGTGCTATCCCGATCAGTTGGGATAGCACACGCTTCTATATTGTTCTTGCTGCAAAAGCAGGATTCAATGTGTTATTTCCATTTCACTAACAACGATCACTATTTCAGCGGCCAGTTGTAGGGACATTCGTAGAGCCAGTAGTAGGCGAAGATGTCCAGGTCGTAGTTGTTCACGACGCCGTCTTCGAACAGGTCGGCCGGTGTGTCACCCGTATCGAGCCAGTACTGTGCGAATCGTGCGAAGTGTTCAAAATCGACGAAGCACAACGGTCCGCCGGGCCAGTAGCCTCCGAGCACTTCGTAATTGTCTCCGGCCGAGTAGGCCGCGTCGGGCTGGCCGATCGTGCCTTCAAGGACATACGGACCGCCCATACTGACACCGCCGCCGCCGTCGATGGTGGACCAGACGATCTTGTACTGACCGGCATGAAGCAGACCGGCCGTCAACAACAGTGACAAACTCGCCAGGATTGTAAGAGTAAATCTTTTATGTTTTGCGACTTTCATTGCAACACCTCCATATCATTTAACTTATTATTATAATAAGTGGTTTCTTCGAGTTTTTCAAGACGTTTTTTAAGATTTTCATTCTCCGCTTTTAACTGCTTGACCGCATCGAGCAGATACACCGACAGTAGTTCATAACGGACCGATTCGGGTCGTCCGTCCTTATCGAAAACTGTCAGTTTTTCGATCTTTTCAGCCACATCCTCGGCGATCAGACCGACATCACTGACGCCGGATTTTTTCCAGTCGAAACTGACCGGCTCGAGATCGAAAACCGCATCGCTGTTTTCAAGCGGCTCGATATTCGTTTTGAAGCGTTTGCTGGATATTGTTTTGAACAGATCGCCGCTTGAGGTCGCCTGTACGGTTGAGCCGATTCCGCTGATCGTCCATTGACGGATGCGGACGATGCCGTCGATGTCGAGGTCCTGCTCGGGTTCTTCACGGTTGATACCGACGTCACCGCTGTTGCCCTCGAGGGTGATCTTGGTGGTCGGTGTGCCGGCTACTGTGACCCGCATGTGGATGTCAGCGTTTTGACGGAGATTTTCAATCGTCGTCGCATTGGTTTGGTCGCAATAGATTTTGCTGAAATCCGAGGTGCCCATCCCGAGGACCAGGGCCGCCGAGGAGTCCGGATCAAAATCCAGATTTCTGACACGGATCGCGGTCATTCCCGCCGGGGTCGAACGATTAACGTCGAGCGCATGGTCGGGATCTTCCAGACCGATGCCGACCTTGCCGGTGTCGTAATCGACGACCAGTTCGTCACTGCTGCCGTCTTTGCTGACGTGAAGCAGTCCGGTCGGGCTTTGTGTGCCGATACCAACTCTTCCCTTGGGGTCGATCCGCATTTGTTCTTCCAGTCCGCCGCCGCTCGGAAATACAAACGGTGACAATGTATGGAAGGTCAGGGCGCCTTTGCCGTCAAAGGCCGAACCGTTTATAATTTTGCCCCGAATGCTTGAGTAGGTCGTTTTTCCGAAACCGCCGCTGGCGTTACCGATGAATGAGAGGTCGCCGATGTCGGCTCCGTTTGTCTGGTTGGAGTCACCGATCCAGACAATCGGCATGTCGGTACCGGCCTTGATATGCAGGTCCGGGCCATAGCCGGGCATGGCGCCGCCCCAGTAAGGCGTGCCGCCGATACCAATATTGCCCTGACCGTTTTGATAGACCTGTGAGTCACCGATGGTGCTGGCCGAGGTAAATCGGGCGATCCGGTTCGACGTCCCCGAACCAGTGATGCCGCCGGCAACTGCACCTGCGTAGATCGCGTAGGGTGTCGGCGTGACTTCCTGGCGGGGCGTCAGGTCATTGTAATCATTCGGATCCTCCAGTACGCCCGGGCGAATACCGATGGCAAGCCAGCGCGCGTCGCCGGTAAAGGCCGACGAGCCGAAATCCGGTTGGGCGGTAAAATAACCGTCCACGACCTCGACTTCGCCGATGGTGACATCGCCGGCGATCTGGTTGCCGTCGGTTGCCATGTCATAAAGCTGAAATTTAAAATCGTACTGTCCGTCCGCCACAAGGTTGGCGTCGGTCAACCGGCCCTGGTACGTAAAGGCCGTGCCCATCGATGCCGCCGCCATGACAGACAGTGACAAAACAAGCACCCCCATAACACGTTGTACTTTTTTGTGCTTCATAATTTTTCCTTTCGATTAAGGATGAACATTTGTAACATAAGTTTTGTTTTCCAATTCTGACAGCTTTTCTTTGAGCTGTTCAAGAGATTCTTTAAGATCTTCGTTTTCAGTTTTTAGTTCTTTCACCGCTTCGATCAGTACCGCAGAGAGTTTGGTATAGTCAATGGCTTTATAACCATCATCAGCGGTTGAGACCAATTCGGGCAGGACTTTTTCCACATCCTGAGCGATCAATCCGAGTTGTTTTTCGCCGGGTGTGGCGCCGGTTTTCTGCTGGGCCGCCTGATTCCACTCAAACGATACGCCGTTGAGCTTCTGGACTTTTTCCAATGCTGCGGTAAGGTTTTGTATATTTGTCTTGAGACGTTCATCGGAGGTTTCATGCAATGCCACACATTGGATATCACCAGCCACATCAAGTTTATATGATGGTGAGGTATCTCCAATACCAACGTCGCCGTCATCATCAAAATACATTACCGTGCTATTATTCCAGGGATTAGAGTTTGTGCCGTAATTGATGCGAAGTCCTTTGCCGGCTCCGCCAGTTTCGCGGGAAAAGCTCCATTTATCTACTAATGTTCCGCCTGTAATTTCTGCCAGGCAGATTTGCGAGCCTGCCGCACCTGTATTATCACTGTAAAGACCCAGTATGGCATCCGTATCTTCTACGACCAGTACCTCCTGCTGCAGAGCGCCGCTTGTCAGGGAAATATCATTATTTTGAATGTGAAGCCCCTCGCCCAAAGGATCCGTCGTGCCGATACCTAATTTACCGTTGATTGCTACGATGTCGTTATCGAATTCACCATAGATCAAGGGTGTGTTCGAATCGGAGTTCTCAATAAAAAGCTTATTATGGCACGACTCATAATAACCCGCGTTATAACCGGCCTGATGACCAATCAAAATATTTCCGCTGCCGGTATACCCGTTATAGCCAGTTTGGTTGCCAATAAAAATATTTCGACTGCCTCTATAAGAGTAGCCCGCTTCACGTCCTATGAAAATATTTTCATTAGGTTCATAACTATCCCAGCCGAAATGACCCGAATTGCATCCAATAAACGTGTTATATTGTCCAGCCCCACTATTGCCGGCATAATAACCTACATAGGTGTTATAACTGTCTGTTTCACAATGGAAACCCGAGCTGGCTCCCAAGAATGTATTGCAAGATCCTGTCGTATTGGAATATCCTGCGAAGTTTCCTATGGAAGTATTTGAGTGACCTTCGGTGTTAGCAATCAACGTTACGCTACCTACCGCCGTATTGCGATCACCTGTTGTGTTACTGCCTCCGGCCCAGCCCACAAATAAATTAAAAGAATTGCTCCTAGACAAAACAGTGCCTCCTCCTAATTTATACACTTCATCAGTATTGATACAGCCTTCCACGTCCAGCGTCTCTCTGGGATCATTTTTCCCGATACCGACACCGCCGGAAGCTCGGATAAGAAACTGGTCGGTAGCCGTCGAGGTGAAATCAGCAGCCGTCGAGTCGGCCCAAACGAATGTTCCGTTATGGTTTGCCTTGGCGCGGTTACCTGCGGCGAAACTGACATCGCCTCCTGCAGTATTGGAAGCGCCGCCCGGGACCGTTGCAAAATCCCCATTGGCCTGATTAAACCAGCCGCCGCCAATCGTGGAATAGTCTGCACTTGAGGATATAACATTAAATACACCACCTCCTATAGCGGCCCCGACGCCAAAGGCATCGTTGTCACCACCGCCCGCGATCGTCGCGGTGTTGCCGC
>CAZNET010000237.1:0-4871 GCA_964571885.1 uncultured Pirellulales bacterium | reverse complement strand
GATAGAACCGATTGGGAGTACACGCCAGGCTTGCGAAAAGATGTCGATGCTAAATCCATTCGACTTGATACGCTTTGGCAAATTAACAAAGAATTAATAGCATGTGTTGATGAACTGGAACAGGAAAACCTTGATAGTTTTACCCCGACTGATCTGATTACATTTTTCAAAGACCACCGTTGTTCCGATATCTTTGTTCCATGGAGTGATACTCAAACCAAAACCAGTTTTGAAGAAGGAAAAATACCGAAACTAAGCAATTGGCAGGATGCTCTTGACGAAAAGCAAATCGGACTTGACAGCCTTATGAACCTGGCCGGGTTAAATACCTTCGCCGCTGACCAGCGGCAAATGGATGAGAAAGTAAAAAAATTGACACAAAACGTGAACAGGCATACGGATTAATTAAGTCTATTGTTAATATCATTAATTTTCTGAGGAGAAGATGCAGCAGCATGAAAATTCAACGATAAACTCACAGCCCTGGTCAAAGTCATGTCAGATAGTGTTGGAAGAATCAGGAGTTAATTTAGAGAACGGACTGGGTAATCAGGAGGTTAAAAAAAGGCGAAAGCGATTTGGCCAAAATCGCCTCCGTCAGATAAAAAAGGAGAGCACTCTGCAAATAGTGATTAATCAATTTAAAAGCATCATAATTATTATTCTCGCTGTGGCGTCGATATTGGCGTTTATTTTCACCAGTTGGGTGGATGGTGTTGCAATCGCGGCGGCTATTCTGCTGAATACGCTCATCGGTTTTTTTATGGAACTAAAGGCTGTTCGTTCTATGGAAGCTCTTAGACAAATGGAACGCATTACCGCGAAGGTTATTCGTTCGGGAAAATTAAATGAAATTAGTGCTACGAAACTGGTTCCCGGAGATATCGTTGCTTTTGAAGGCGGTGATATTATTTCCGCGGATATGAGGTTAATTGAAACATCTAAATTACAGGTCGATGAATCGATGTTGACAGGTGAATCGGTTCCTGTAACCAAGCAAACCGAACCGATAGATAAAAAGGCTTCTGTTTCCGACAGGACCAATATGTTGTTCAAAGGTACGGCTGTTACCAGGGGTTCCGAAAAAGCTGTTGTGACTGCTACTGCGATGAATACTGAACTGGGGCATATTTCATCTTTGATAGAAGAATCACAGGATGAGTTTACACCGCTGGAAAAACGCCTGGGACAGTTAGGTCGAAAACTGATCTGATTGACAATGGGCATATTGATAGTGGTCGCGATACTGGGAATCATTCGGGGCAAGGAAATATTGATTATGATAGAAACCGCGGTTGCTCTTGCAGTTGCCGCCATCCCCGAAGGTTTGCCGATTGTCGCCACGGTCGCCATGGCACGCGGCATGATCAGGATGGCTGATCGCAATGCCTTGGTAAACAGGCTTGCCGCGGTAGAAACACTCGGCGGAACCAATATTATCTTTACCGACAAGACAGGGACGTTGACCGAAAACAGAATGACGGTAAACCGGATTATATTAAAAAAAGGGCAAATTATCGTTAAAGAGGAATCGAAAGAAAACGATGCGTATTTTTATAAAAATGATCACCCGATCGGACCGGCGGAAAAAGTTTCTGAAGAAGAAAGAAAAATGTTTTTGGAGTCTTCGATTTTCGCCCGTGTCAGCCCTGAGCAGAAACTTGATTTAGTTAATATTTATCAGCAGACCGGATCGGTAGTTGCCATGACGGGAGATGGTGTCAACGACGCGCCGGGATTGAGAAAAGCTGATATTGGTATCGCAATGGGGCAGCGGGGCACACAGGTTGCGCGTGAAGCCTCGGATATGGTACTCAAGGACGATTCTTTTGCCACTATCATCGAAGCGATCAAACAGGGACGCATTATTTTCAATAATATTCGGAAATTCATCGTCTATCTCCTCTCGGGGAATGCAAGTGAAATAATGATTGTATTGATCGCGTCAGTCTTTAACACGCCGTTGCCAATATTGCCGCTGCAGATTTTGTTATTGAATATTATTAGCGATGTTTTTCCTGCCTTAGCGCTTGGTCTTGGAGAAGGAACCGATGATGTCATGAAGTATCCGCCCCGGGATCCACGGGAACCGGTTTTAACTCACGTGCACTGGTTGGCGGTTTTTGGTTATGGTTTGTTAATCGCCGCATCCGTGTTAACCGCTTTTACACTCGCATATGTCTGGCTTGAATTGGAGAATGCTCAGGCGGTTACAACAGCGTTTCTCACGCTCGCATTTGCCAGACTCTGGCATATTTTCAACATGCGCGATACGGAAACAGATTTGATAAAGAATGAAGTTGTAGGAAATAAATTTGTTTGGGCCGCGATTATTTTGTGTACAATCTTTCTTTTATCGGTCATTTATCTGCCTGTCGTTTCATCCGTACTGAAATTAGTCGTGCCTAATTTCAAGCAATGGACATTAATCATTGCAATGAGTCTGATGCCTTTGGTTTTAGGGCAGCTTTTCAAGTACGGCAAGAATATGATGTTTTCAAAAACATAAATGATATGATAGTTTAAATAGTGGGAATTCAAAAATGGTTGGTGTGATTGGAATTATCGCGTTTATTACGGTGTTGGGATTGTCACTGCTTGTAACGAAAGTTGCGACGGTTGCATTGATAATGACCGGTTTGTCCCATCAGATCGCTCGATTCCAGGCTCGTTCGGCGTTTACCGGAACCGGTTTTACCACTACCGAGGCTGAAAATGTGGTCAACCATCCCGTGCGAAGACAGATCATCATGATACTCATGATTGTTCGCAGTGCCGGGTTGGTAACTATAATTATTTCACTGATTCTCTCGCTCGTCGGCACCGGCCAGGGACCTGAAACCGTTAAACGCTTGGTATGGTTGCTTGGCGGCGTTGTGGTGATCTGGCTGTTGGCAAAAAGCAAACGGCTCGATCATTATCTCGGCAATGTCATCAAATGGGCATTAAGCAGGTGGACGGATCTCGATGCACGAGACTATGCTTCTCTTTTGCATTTATCCGGTAGATATCGTGTTATGGAAATACAGGTCAGGCCGGGTGACTGGCTGGTAGGAAAAAAATTAAAAGACTGTGACTTACATGAAGAAGGAGTAACCGTCTTGGGAATTATTCGTGATGACGGTTCGTATATCGGTGTGCCAAAGTCAACCACAGAAATCTATTCCGGTGACACATTGATTTTATACGGCCGATCACAGTCACTGCAGGAACTTGATAAACGACGGGCTGACACAGCAGGAGACCAGTCACATGAACGCGCTGTCGATGAACAGAATTTATATATGGTCCAGCAGGATCGGCAGGAATCCGAACTTAAACAAAAACGTGAAGAAAAGACAAAATCAGCTCAATAGATTTTTTTTATGAATGTGTTTTTTTCGTTGAAACTGCAGCCGTGAAAGCAAATCGCATCGCTTCGTCGATCGACATATCGATCGGTTGAGTATTTTCTTTTGGAACAAAGACGGTAAACCCGCCCATTTGATAGCTCATAGGAACATAAACCGCGACAGTTTCATTGTCGTCTATACCCTCAGGCAGGTCACTGAAATCATCGCGGGTCAAAAGTCCGATCAGTCTCAAAGTGTGGCCTTCGATTTGTACCATCACAACTTTATCGAATTCCTTTTCCTTGGAGGTGTCAAAAAAGCTGATTAAGTCACGAAACGATCCGTATAAAGACTTGATTAAAGGCAGTTTTGCCAGTATTTTTTCTCCCCATTCGAATAGTTTCTTGAAAAGCCATACATGGATAAGTATTCCGATGAAGATGATCAGTAAAAAACCCGCAACAATGCCCATCCCGGGCAAATAAAAATCTTTCGGTATAAATAGTTTTATAAAACCGCCAAGTAACGATTCGGCCGACACCGCAAGCCAGTAAAGGATATAGGCGGTCAAAACAATCGGCAGAATGGCGATTAGTCCCTGTATAAATAATTTGCCGATTTTTTTCATAGTATGATCTTATTTTTTTACATTTTCGTAAATGCCCCGAAGTTTATTCGCTGAATTTCTCAAGGCCGATTGTTCTGAATCTGTCAGTTTTCCTTCAATGATTCTTACAACCCCCGTTTCATCGACAATCGAAGGAACACTAAGGCATAGCCCTTCAATGCCATACTCGCCGTCAAGCATGGTTGAAACGGTTAATACACTGTTTTCGTTTCTCAGAATCGCGCCGGAAATTCGTACAAGTGACAAACCAATACCATAGAAAGTCGATCCTTTATAGTCAATGATATGATAAGCCGAGTCGCGCACTTTCTCGGCGATTTCCTTATGATTAATTTCTGGATCGCAGCTTTGACAGATATTGCAGTACCGCTCGATACTGACACCTGCAATATGGGCCAGACTCCAAGGCGTGACCTCGCTGTCCCCGTGTTCACCGATAACATACGCATGAACATTACGCGCATCGATCCCGCAGTGCCGGCTGAGCATGTATTTCAAGCGGGCCGTATCTAATACCGTTCCAGAACCGATCACCCGGCTTCTCGGCCAGTCCAGATAATGATAGGCCAATTGCGCAAGTGTGTCGACCGGATTTGTCACCATTACAAGAACCGCTTCGCTGTTCTGAGATGCGATCTTTTCACAGATAGATTTAATGATTTCCGCGTTTTCCTGAATTAGCTCAGTTCGTGTCTGACCGGATTTTTGTTTCGCACCTGCGGTGACCACGATCATTTGAGCATCCGTACAGTCACTGTAATCGCCCGGCTTTACGGTTACCGGTGGAATAAACGGCAGCCCGTGGGAAAGATCCATTACTTCGCCTTCCACTCGTTTGGTATCAATGTCGATCAGGGCGATTTCACTGGCCAAACCCGTATGCAGCAATGCGTAAATATACGTTGTACCTA
>CAZNET010000236.1:0-4872 GCA_964571885.1 uncultured Pirellulales bacterium | reverse complement strand
GAAATCAAAAGTCTTCGCCTACCGCTCCGAAGCAATTATTAGAGCGACTCTATATTTTTTAAGGGCATTTTTATTCAAAAGCAGCAGAACCCTACCTCTTCCACTTTTTCCTTCAGAAGATCCCAGCTTTGGCTGTTAACAACTTCAAAGGCGATGGGATAGATCAGATTTTCTTCCACCGTCATATGTCTGCGTTTTAATGGAATCATCTTGGAGGTAATGTTGCCGTATTTTTCCCTTATTTCTGAAATTTCTTTGACAGCACAATTAAAAGCCAATTCGTGAAACTGTACACTATAATGTCGAATTTCAAAATGCTGTGCCCGCAACAATCGCGTTATCGCATAAATACCCTTCCACTCTAATGAAGGATAAATAATCTGCTCTTCGATATCCGCATGCTTTGAGGCGGCGTGAACATGACCGGCGACATGAACAAGCTCTTGAAATTCATTACTGACAGCCGTTATATGTGAAATTTGTTCTAATCGCTGGCTCAAATGCTCAATTTCACCTAATAAGTAATCCATCTGACGATGTTCCGCAATAAGTTTTTTCAGAATATGTAAACTCGGCAGTGATTCGTAAAGTTCTTTCAGAGGATTGACCAATAATTTTATGTGCAATACGAGTTTATCATCCAAAGAATCAAAATCCATGCCTTGGTTGATAAGCTCCTGTTCAGATAGTGCCAGATCTATCGGTTTAATCGAAGAGAGATTAACTCCGAATCTGTTCTTGATTGATGCTGCGGAAATATCATCCCCTTCTTTTATCTGCCTGAGGACATTTAACAATCTTTCATTCGATTCGTACTTTAACATCGTTGTCCTTTCTATATTGTCAGCATTTACACAGAACCATTTAACATTTTATAATTTATTCCAAGACTCATATTACCCATACGCTTTAATACGTTTGAAGCTCAACTCAAATTTATTGAAATATCAAGTTAAACAAACATATTTCTTCCAAATCTGATAAAATAGGTAAAAGTTTTCGATTTTTATAAAAATTGACTAAGTCGGTTTAGCTTAATAAGCAATCACAAATTCCATACCTATTATATGTGAAAAATTCTCTATTTTTCATAAGGTAATTTCCTGCCTTCAATTCAGTATTCGCCTTATTGTGGATAACCACTTAACATTTATCCTAAAAAAGTAAATTCAGGAATTTAAAAAAGGAAGAAAACACACAGATGACAATAGAGTTATCTCAAATAATTTCTCTATTAAGCGCGGCGATTTTGGGCGCTTTGATCGGTCTTGAGCGGGAATTTTCTCACAAAGCAGCCGGCCTGAGGACCAATATACTTATCTGCCTGGGAGCCTGTGTATTCACGATCGTTTCAAGGCAACTGGGCGAGTCATATGATGATTCGAGTACCCGTATCGCGGCGCATATTGTGGGCGGTGTGGGTTTTCTGGGAGCCGGCGCCATCATTCAGGACCGGGCCGGTATAAAAGGAATCACGACCGCCGCAACAATCTGGCTTGTGGCAAGCGTCGGCGTAAGCTGCGGTGCGGGCTTTTATGCATTAGCTGTATTGGCCACCGCACTCACGATTATCACCTTATTAGGATTCGGACTGCTTGAAAAAAAATTAAATAAAAGATTATCCGCCGAAAACAGCAAAACGGTTGGGTCCCGGAATGAAATGAATCAATAGGAGCTAAAACCATGTATGCATTTTTACTGATTCTGCTTCTTGGAATCGCATTGATATTAATCCTTGCAGGACTGAGTAAACAGAACTGGACAGTAACGATATCAGGATTTTTTCTCGGCGTTTTGACGGGAGTTTTTTTCTGGTTTCTTGATTTTTGGGGCGAAGCATTATGGTTTGAAGCGGTCGGTTACAGCGGCCGTTTCTGGAAAGTGATCATCACAAAAATCGGTATTTCAATTATCGGTGCCTTATTAGGTCTTTTAATTATATCGATATTGACCTGGCCCATCTCCAAACAAAAATGGATCATCAAATCAATTTCAAAAGTTATAGCAGCCTATATAGGAATACAATGGTTTGCTGCCAACTGGGATAAGACGCTGCTTTTTTTAAACAGGGTCTCAACCGACATTAAAGATCCCATATTAGGAAGAGAAACAAGCTTTTATTTATTCACATTGCCGTTTTACGAGTCACTATATGGTTTACTTCTTCTACTGACCGGCCTTGGATTAATTACATCATTACTATCTCTTTTTATTGAGTTCCAGGGCAAAGAAATACAATTGAGAGACCCGCAGCAATTATTTACCAGCCATCAAGAATTATACGCACCGGTCTATCTCAGTCTTGGCGGATTACTATTCGTTCTGGCCTGGGGGAAATATCTGGACCGATTTGCCTTAATGTATTCATCTATGGGAGCGGTTACAGGACCGGGATGGACGGATGTAAATATTCGTATGCCTCTGTATATGGTCATTGTTTTTGTAACAATCCTTGCGGGTTTGATCCTGGTTGTTCCACGATTTAAGAATCTTATCATACAATTCATTCCGATTTCCAACCAACAGACTGGTTATACCGCTGTTCTGCCACTGGTCATCGTTGTTGTTATGACAGCGGGTATCTGGTTTGTTCTCTTGGGAATTATACCCGGAATTTTTCAATGGTTAAAAGTTCAACCCAATGAGATTACCGTTGAAAAACCTTATATAAAACATAATATAGAATTTACCCGACAGGGTTTTGGATTGAACAGAATCGAGGAAAAAAGATTTCCTGTTTCCGGGACATTCACCCAGCAAATGATAAATCAGAACCGAAATATTTTAGAAAATATCCGCCTATGGGATTGGAGGGCTTTGGATTCGGTTTATAAGCAGTTTCAGGAAATCCGATTGTATTATGAATTTTCAGATGTCGATATCGACCGTTATACGATTCAGAATAAATATCGCCAGGTAATGGTCTCAGCCCGAGAGATCCAGCTTTCGAACCTGCCGGCACAAAGCCAGACATTTGTTAATAAACGATTTAAATATACACATGGTAACGGCATGACGCTTACAAAGGTCAGTGAATTTACACCTGAAGGACTGCCCAATTTACTGATAAAAGATATACCTCCTCAAAGTACTTATCCTGAACTCAAAGTTGATCAGCCGCGAATATACTATGGCGAATTAACAAAAAGCCACGTGATTGTTAATACAAGAGAAAAAGAGCTTGATTACCCGCGTGGGGAAAAAAATGTTTATATTCATTACAGCGGCAACGGCGGTGTGCAAATATCAAATCTCTTCCGGAAATTTCTTTTTGGCTGGAAATTTGACGGAACGCGTTTGTTTTTTTCAACGTATCCGACCTCTGACAGCAGAATCATGTTTCGACGAGAAATAACCGAGCGTGTCAATTCCATAGCCCCTTTCCTGAAATTCGATGACGACCCCTATCTTGTATTAGCTAATGGAAAAATGTATTGGTTTATCGATGCTTATACCGTTTCTGCGGATTATCCATACAGTGAACCTACCATGTCCGGGCCCAGAACCGAACTTCTAAGAAGAAGATTACTGCCGAAAACGATAAGAGATAGGATGAGCCTGACCGGTATCAATTACATACGTAATTCGGTTAAGGCCGTAATTGATGCCTTCGAGGGAACAGTGACATTTTATATATTTGACGAAGAAGATCCACTTATACAAACATGGGCAAAAATCTTTCCTGATATGTTCAAAAATCGAGATGAAATGCCAAGAGAATTATTATCCCATATACGCTACCCTTCCGATATGCTGCTTACTCAGGGCTTGATGTATGCAAAATACCATATGACAGACCCTGTGGTTTTTTATAACCAGGAAGATTTATGGGTTCGGGCAACAGAAAAATATTACGATCAGACACAACCGGTCGAACCCTATTATATTATGTGGGAGATGCCGGATTCCGATGATCCCCAGTTTGTTTTGATGCTACCGTTCACACCGAAAAACAAGCAGGTATTGATCGCATGGATCGCAGGTATGTGTGATCCTGAAAACTACGGACGTCTTTTGGCTTATAAGTTCCCAAAGGAAAAACGTGTTCTCGGCACCCAGCAGGTGGAAACCAAGATAGACCAGGACCGTGTTCTTTCCGGTCAATTATCATTGTGGGATCAGCGAGGTTCGCGCGTGATTCGGGGTAATGTTTTAGTGATTCCGATTGAAGATACGCTGATCTATGTCGAACCTCGGCTTGTCGCTATTATGCACAATGACAAATTAAGTTATGCCCAAACATTCGATAAGGCGCTGGAAGGATTATATAAAAAGGGAAAGCCCGTAACGAAGATCGAAGCTGTGCCGACAGAGGCTTCTGTCAACCAGCTTATTCAAGAAGCTAATACTGCTTTTGAAAACTATCTGAATCTGCTCGGGCAGAAACAATTCAACGAAGCTTCAAAAGAACTCGAAAATCTTCAACAATCACTAAATGAACTTATTAAAACGACTAAACAAAATGAAATGGAAGAAAAGCAATAACAATAATCGAAAGGAAACAAAATGATAGTTATTTTTTCATTAATTAGTCTCGCTGTCGCTTCGATTATCGGAATCGTTTTGGCCGCCATGTACAACAAAGGCAAGTTTTCGACAACAGGGACCATTGCACATGGAATTTTTGGAGCTTTAGGACTCTTACTGCTTATCATTGCTGCCTTTAACCAATCACTTTCCAGATTAGGTATCTCATCATTGGTAATCTTTATCCTCGTTGCGATAGGAGGTTTTGCATTATTGGGATTCGATCTTAGTAAAAAACCTCTGCCAAAACCTCTTATCGCGGTTCATGGTGCCGCAGCGGTGATCGCGTTTTTAATTCTCTTATTCGGCGCTGTACAATAGACTGCGCTAAACAGTATAATCTCA
>CAZNET010000235.1:0-4875 GCA_964571885.1 uncultured Pirellulales bacterium | reverse complement strand
CATAATTTATATTTTTGAAAAATTGAGGTATCCGTCACGTTCTATGGTAGAGCTTTGATAAATTACTATTGGCTTTTTTGTATTGTTTTTCATGCAATTACCATTAATCGTTTAGTTAAATCAGAATAGTAATTGATACCATATTTCCACACAAAAAGAAATTGGGATCAACAACATGATCGCTTTAGAATTTTTATAATTTCATATTGTTTCACGTATTACCCTCATTTTCTCTGATCCAGCGTTTTGGGTTTAGCAGTGACAGGACGGACATGATGGTTACGATGACGGTCAGAGTCAGTGTGACGGCGGTGAACCAGTGTGCCCAGTTTGCTGTGGGGACGTGGGCGGCTTTTATGATAATGGTGCCGATGGCGAAGGACTGGACGAACATTTTTATTTTTCCTGCCCAGGTGGCGGCGAAGTTGATGCCTTTGGATTCAGCGATCTGGCGGATGACGGTGATGGCGACTTCTCTTAGTGTGATGATACCGGCGACGACCCATTGGATGATCGTTAAAGACTGCTGGCTGAGGTCGAAGAGCGGGGCGGGCTGGCCGATGATGGCGAAGCTGATGAAAGCGCCGCAGACGAGGATCTTGTCGGCGGCGGGGTCCATCATTCTGCCGAACTTGCTTGTGACATGAAGCGCCCGGGCGACGGTGCCGTCGATCATGTCGGTGATGCCGGCGATGACGAAGAGGATAAAGGCGATATCGAGGTACCGCGTTTTGTTTTCGTCAGCGACGCCTGGCAGATAGAGGATCATGACGATAAAGATCACGGTCAGCACGACCCTGCCCAGAGTCAGGATGTTCGGTATTTGTTTCAGCATATCAGAAAATTAACCTAACTCGCGGCACTTTTCAAGCGAATCTATTGGGGAAATTGATAAAAGGGAGATAGCCGCTTTTGGATGTTTATTGATTAATTGCAGAATCCTGCGGGGTGGGATGCTTTTTTATCAGCATGGGCTAAAGCCCATCCTACGAAATTGGATTCCCGCTTTCGCGGGAATGACAAGTTTGTCTTCGTTTTGTTTCGACGCGACAAGGATTAAATTTGCTCGGCGATCAGGTCGTAATTTTTTGAGCCGGTTATTTTGCAGCGGGTGAATCGGCCGGTGTTGGCTCGGCATTTTTCTATCTGACAGATGCTGTCGATCTCGTAGGCCTGGCCGAAGTATCTGCCGATCGCCTGTTTTTTTCCGGTCTTTTCATCGATGACGCATTCCAGCGTCCGGCCGATGCGGTTTTTGTTTTTCTCGAAGGCGATTTGCTGCTGGGCGAGCATCAGTTCATCGACGCGCTGCTGTTTGATCTCGTCGGGGACCTGGTTCGGCAATTCGGCCGCGGCGGTTCCGTATTCGGCGTAATAAGGAAAACACCCCAAAGCGTCGAACTCCGCCCATTGGATAAAGTCGAGCAGCTCGGCGAACTGCTGGTCGGTCTCGCCGGGAAAGCCGACGATGATGGTGGTGCGGATGACGGGATCGTCAAAGGTGTCACGCAGTTTTGTTACCAGGTCCGCCAGAAGTTGTTTGCTTTCAGGGCGGCGCATGTCTTTGAGTATCTGTTCGCTGACATGCTGAATGGGGATATCGAAGTAGGGGATTATCTTTTCGTTGGCGGCGACCGTTTGGAGCAGTGTGTCGGTGACGCCGATGGGGTAGAGGTACATCAGGCGGATCCATTTGAATTGGTCAATGTTACAAAGCTTTGTGAGTAGATTCGGCAGGCCGTGTTTGATGCCGAGGTCTTTTCCGTAATAGGCGGTGTCCTGTGCGATGATATTCAGTTCTTTGACGCCGGCCGAGGCCAGTTCGGCTGCTTCTTCGAGAATGTTGGGCATGGGTTTGCTTCTGAACTTGCCGCGGATGGAGGGGATGGTGCAGAAGGAACATCGGTGGTCGCAGCCTTCGCTGATCCGCAGGTAGGCGATATGCGGCGGTGTAATCAGCAGGCGGGTTCTGTCGTCATGGATCCGTGACCGGCAGGGCTGGAGGAAAGATTTCTTTTGGTTCGAAGCGGTTATTTCATTTATGATCGCGGCGATATCGTCACGTTGTCCCAGGCCGACAATGGCGTCGATGCCTTCAACTTCTTTGAGCAAATCTTCGCCCATTCTTTCGGAGAGACATCCGGTGACAATTACTTTTCGGATATTCCCCTTTTTCTTATGTTTTACGGCGTTTTCGATTGCGTCGATGGCCTCGGCCTTGGCCGGGGCGATGAAGCCGCATGTATTGATGATCACCACATCGGCGAAATCCGGGTGGGCTGAGATAAGAAAATCGTGCTCGACGAGGTGAGCCAGCATTTTTTCACTGTCAACGATATTTTTCGGGCAGCCCAGCGCTACAAATCCCACTGTTATTGGTTGTTTTCGTTTTGTCATTGAAATATCTCAATAAAACAGGAATTTCAGAATATTCTTGATTATGTAGTCTATATATGATAATAATGTTAAAAGCACCATCGATAAACTAAATTTAGAAAAATCCTTGAACAGTAATACCGGCTGAATGACGATTAGCCGGTATAGAATGTAGAAAATGGAAACAGACTATTCTGGAGAACTGTATATGGAGAATCTGGATTTAAATGAAAACAATTCTGAGGACGAACCTATTCAAATTGACAATCTGGAAGAAAATGACTCACAAAATTCTCAGGTTTCACATTCACCTTTGGATCTGGGCGGTCCGGCCGCACCGGCTAAGCCAGCAAAGAAAAAAACTAATCAACCGGCCCAAAAACCTGCCTCAGGCCCGGCACCAGCAGCCGGGGCTGTTCCGGCGCCTACGGTTTCCGCGCCGGTTGCCGCAGGAGAAAGAATCACGAATGTTAAAACCTTCTTTTCCAAGCTGCACGCCGGTGCTATTGACTTTTTAAATGATCAGATTACGGAATGGCTGCAGAATAATCCGGATATTGTGGTCAAACGGACCAATGTGGTAACCGGTGATGTGGTCAGTAAAAAAACAGAACCAAACATTCTTTATATTCTCTGGTATTAATTTATTACCGGACCAAAGTTCACTTTTTAGGAAAATAATGTCCTTGAGGGGGCGGATTTTCGATAATTTTAAAAAAATCCTGCTTTTTCCAAAATTTCTTGACATATCAGCATGTTTTGATTAAATTTAGGAATTTAGCTAATCGTCGTATTTAAAATTAAAACAGGTTTTGTTTTGGAGATTATTAGTGGCTAAAGAGTTGGCACGTGAACTGATTAATGCCGGTGTCCATTTCGGTCATGGTGTGAGCCGATGGAATCCGAAGATGGAGCCTTACGTTTTTGCAAAACGAGGCAATATTCACATCATTGACGTTAAAAAGACATTACGGGGCATGCTGATCGCGAAGAAGCTGCTTGCCCAGGAAGTATCCGAGGGAAGAGATGTAGTATTTGTCGGAACCAAACGTCAGGCCCAAAAGGCGGTTGAATCGGTTGCCCAGAAATGCGGTATGCATTATGTATCGCAGCGTTGGCTCGGCGGGATGCTGACCAATTTCAGAACGATCCGTTCAAGACTTCAGCGTTTGACCGAGCTGGAAGCGATGAAGGAAGGCGGAACGATCGACAGTGAAAGTAAAAAGGCGGCGTCGCGTTTGAAGCGGGAATTGAGGAAGATCAAGACAAACCTGGAAGGTGTTCGTAATATGTCACGGTTACCCGGTGTGGTGGTGGTGGTCGATGCCAGGAAAGAATATCTGGCTTTGCGTGAAGCGAGAAAGCTCGGTATCGCGACGGTCGGAATTATAGATACGGACTCTGATCCGGATACGGTCGATGTGGTGATTCCGGCTAACGATGATTCTATCCGTGCCGTCAATATCATTCTCCAGGAATTAGCCGATGCTGTGGCGATTGGCAAAACAATGGTAGCCAGCAGGGCCGGCGAAGCACGACCGAGAAGGGCTCGTTCAAGCCGTTCGGCACTGGCTCGTGCGGAAGTCACCGCGGATCAGCAGGTTTCCGAGCCTGAGCCCGCTGCCGTTTCAGAGGCCCCTGAACAGGCGTCGCAAGAATCCGAGTCGGAGGGTTCGTAATTTTTATTCAGAGCCAGTATCCCTGTTTGCAGTCAGTGAAATGAACGACAGGGATCATTTATGATAAAACCCAAAAAAGTAACAGGAGCTTAGTAAGATGGCAGAAATTTCAGCATCCGTGGTGATGAAATTACGAAAGATGAGCGGGCAGGGAATGATGGATTGCAAAAAGGCCCTTGCCGAGACAGATGGTGACATTGATAAGGCAATGGAAATCCTCCGTAAAAAGGGGCTGGCGACCTTAGCCAAACGAGCCGGCAGAGAAACGACCGAAGGTATAGTCATGGGACACACAAGTGAGGATGGAAAAACCGCCATTCTGGTCAGTCTTTGCTGCGAAACAGATTTTGTCGCCAAAAGCGACGATTTCATTGCAACGGCTGAAAAACTGGTGGATTACGCGATTCAGTGTTCCCAGGATGAAGGTGGTGAGAATTTACTGGAAACGGAAAAAGACGGAAAGACATTTCGTGACGTTTTAACCGACTGTGTCAGTAAGACCGGTGAAAAAACGGAAGTGGGCGAATACGCACGATTCCGGCTTGAAGGGCCGGGTCTGATAAGCACGTATATTCATTTCAATAAAAAGACCGGCAGTATGGTTGAACTTGAAACCAGTGATCCGTCGGTCGCGGATTCCGATGCTGTTAAGGCAATCGGCAACGACGTGGCGATGCATATCACCGCGACAAAACCTCTGGCCTTGACCCGGGACGATATCGATCCGAAGGTTGTCGAGCAGGAAAAGTCTATTTTTGCCGAACAGATGAAGGATAAGCCGGACAACATCATCGAAAAAATTGTCGAAGGCAAGATGCAG
>CAZNET010000234.1:0-4881 GCA_964571885.1 uncultured Pirellulales bacterium | reverse complement strand
CATATCGATACGCAACCGACTACTATAAGACTGAAACCAAACCAACAACTGACATGCAGATCGAATATGTTTTGAATAATAATTCCCGCTATCAGCCCCAATGCGCAGATCAGCAGGGGCGCTGGATAAACAAACGAAACAATCCGCCTTCGCCGCGCCAACTCTGTGTCAATTAACTTTAACCGCTGCCGTATACTCGCCATTTACACCGCTCGATATCATTAGGTTTTTCTGTCGCAAAAAAATTACTGCCGAAAAGTCCGAAACTAATTATACAAATGGGATTGATTTCTTTCAAGTCATGGATTAAAATCCGATCCATGAAGCTGTTTGCGAATATGCTGATTTTCTTGATAACGATCCAGAATGCTGAAACATGCGCCGCAGGTCAGATAGAAAGAATCTGGTTAACATACAGAACGAATGCTCCCGAAAGTATCGTTATCAATTGGCAGACAAACGAACCGTCAGATTCCCGGGTGAAATATCGGGCGGACAAAAAAGCCGAAAACACGATCTATATTGATGAGAAAGTGACTTTACATCATGTGGAGATACCGATTGACAGGAAAAATGCGATTTATCGCTATTCTGTTCACTCCGGCCAGATGCGTTCAGGTGAATATACCTTCAAAACAATTCCTGCCGATCAGTTTCGGGTCGCCGTGATTGCAGACTGGCAGAGAAAACCCGCTCTGGATGCGATCCTGAATGACGATCCTCATCTGCTTTTGACCGCGGGGGATAATATCAGCAACATCTGGAAAAAAGCGGGGGAAGGGAATAAGCAATCCGCCTCAGCCTACTCCGATCTGATCGATGCTTATCCTGACTTATTTCGTTCGATTCCTTTCATGCCGGTACTCGGCAATCATGATAAGGAGATTCGCCCGAGAGGGCCCAAGCCCCCGGATATAGCTGTTTATGATATTAACGCAACCGCTTTTCAGGATTTTTTTGAACTGCCCGGCGATGAGTGGAAATGGCATTTCGATATTCCCGAATTTAATATCAGATTTGTCGCACTGGACCTTAACCATATTGCCGATATGGGGACAACCTGGCAGGCGTGCCACAGGTTCGATAGGTCTTCTCAGCAGTTCCGATGGTATAAGAGCATCATAGAATCGTCCGGACAAGAATTTATTGTCACTTTGTACAACGAGAAAAACAGCACGGTTCGCGGGCTTGAGGATTCCGCATGGCGACGGATGCTCGAAAAAGGAACGATCTGTATTTCAGGTTATGGTTATTTTGCCGAGAAAGCAGTTATCGGTGATTTCGTTTATTATAATACATCCCTCAACGGCAAGGGGGATGTATATCCCGATCCCGATTCTGATTTGCTCATCAGCGAAAACAGCTACATCACGCTGACAATAGAAAACAATCCATCCAAAATGACCGTCCGGCTGAAGAACCTGGCCGGCCGGACATTAGATACGATGGTCTTTGAATAAACCAATTTTTTTGATTATTCTTATCATGATGACATATGAAAATCCAATATTTAAATGTTGTTTTAGTAATATCATTTACAATTTCTTTGACGCGGGCTGAAGAAGTTGATTTATACGGCCAGCAGTATTTTTTGCATGGCAAAAGTACATGGTCGAAGGACACCTTGGCGAATCTGAATATTGAAAAGGCGTGGAAGATAACGAAGGGTGGTGCTAAAATCCGTATCGCCGTGATCGATGTTGGATTTGATATTCATCATAAGGACCTGCCGGGCCGATGGATTGGAAAAGATTTAATGGACGGTGACGACAAGCCGTATTTTTTGCCCGATTACGGATTGGATAATCAGCATGGAACGGCCTGTGCAGGGATCATTTTCGCAAAACATAACAATGTCGGAATCCGTGGGATCGCGCCAAAGTGTATCCCGATCTATATTCGTATCAATCATCGAAATGGGATCGAAACAAACGGTGTCACGCAGGCGATTGGAGAAGCGGTAAAACTCAAAGCAAGGGTGATATCATTGTCACTGTTAGCGGACTGGGATAACAATTTACTTGCCGCAGCCGTTAAAGAAATGGTTAAGGCCAACTGTACCGTCATTGTCAGCGGGGCCAAATCGATAACCGATGAAATGAACTGGCTGTCTATCCCCGGCGTTGTCGTTGTCGGATCGATAAAGGACAAAGGGACATGGGACAATGAAAATTCAGGCCGAAGCAGCTATATCGATGTTGTCGCCCCTGGCGTTAAGATCGTAACCTGCGATCATACAGGCAATTACGGTCAAATCAAACAAAATATGTTAGGCCCGGGCACTAACACCGGTGATCATTATTTTATAACTTACGGAATTAATTATTGGAGTGACATCTATTCGTTCGACGGCACATCAGCATCGACGGCGATGGTCTCAGGTGTCGTCGGATTAATGCTTTCGGTCAATCCCGAGCTTTCGCCGGTTCGTATCGAACAAATCGTAAAAAATACAGCCGATCCATCCATGCACGGATTGAGAAAAGAATATAAAAAAATCGATAAACTATACGGATACGGAATCATCAACGCAGAACGGGCGGTTAAAGAAGCAATGTCAATAAAAAGTAAATGATCACTGCTTGACGATCTTTTCTTTACCATGCATATAAGGACGCAGGACTTCGGGGATTGTTACAGTGCCGTCGGCATTTTGATACAGTTCAAGCAGCGGAATCAGAATCCTTGGCGACGCGATAACCGTATTGTTGAGTGTATGACAAAAGACGTTTCGCCTGGAATTGGTTTCTTTGTAGCGAAGGTTCATCCGCCGTGCCTGGAAATCGTAAAATTTACTGGCACTATGCGTTTCGCAATAGCTCTCACGCGAAGGCATCCATGTCTCGACGTCGAATTTCTTGGCCTGGCCCCTGCCCAGATCGCCGGTGCATACAGTGACAACCCGATAAGGCAGATCGAATGCCTGAAGGACTTTTTCGGAGTTTGACAGAATCTCATGATGGAATTGCTTGCTTAATTCAGCGTCATTTTTACAAATAATGACCTGCTCGACTTTATCGAACTGATGGATTCGATACAGACCGTAGGTGTCCTTGCCCGCGGCGCCGGCTTCGCGTCTGAAACAACTCGAAAGGGCGACGAATTTTTTCGGCAGTTCCTCTTCTTTGAGGATTTCGCCCATATGAAAAGCGGTCAGCGGCACCTCTGCGGTGCCGGCCAGATTCAACTCATCTTTTTCCATGCGGTAAGTCTGTTCTTCGGCGCCGGGATAGTAACCGGTTCCCTGCATGGCCTCATCCCGCATCAAAAGCGGCACTGTCATGGGGACATAGTCTTTTTGTACCATAAAATCCAGTGCGAACCGCAGCACCGCCCAGTGCAGCAGGGCACCATCGTTTTTAAGGAAATAATTTCGCGTCCCTGCCAATTTAACGCCGCGCTCGATATCGATAATCCCAAGTTCCAGACCCAACTCCAGATGGTCTTTCGGTTCGAAATCAAACTCTCTGATCTGTCCTTCCTTTCGGATCTCGACATTTTCGGTGTCATCTTTGCCAAGAGGGACATCTTCGTCAGCAGGCTGGGCAACTTGCATAATGAGTTCGTCGAATTCCGGCTGTAGATTCTTCGCCGCTTCGTTTAAAGAGGTTTCCGATTCTTTGAGCTGCGCTAACTGGTCCAAAGCAGCCTTTTTCCGGTCATCGGCGAGTTTTGGTATCGATTTGCCGATACTGTTTTTTTCGGTGGCGATGCCCTGAAGCTGCTTTTTGACCTCGAGCAATTCTTCATCGACAGCGAGCAGTCGCTCAATATCGGCGTCGATATGTTTATCGACAGTCGCTTTTTTAAATCGGTCAGGATTTTCTCGAATTTCCTTTATATCTATCATATCAATTCGTGCTTTTTAAGCATTCTTCATAACGCTTGATAATGACAACATTATTTTGTCCGCCGAAACCGAACGATTCGTTAAGTGCAACATTGATTTTCGCTTCTCTGAATTGATTGGGGACATAGTCCAGGTCCAGTCCCGGGGCCGGATCGTTCAGGTTCATTGTGGGCGGCAGAACATTGTCGCGGATTGCCAGAACGCAGGTAATTAGCTCCGCCGCTCCGGTAGCTCCGATCAAATGTCCCATCATACTCTTAACGCTGCTGCACGGAATAGTTTTTGCGAGTTCTTTAAATGCCTTTTTGATTGCCAGCGTTTCGATGGAATCGTTTTCAACAGTACTGGTTCCATGGGTGTTAATATAATCTATGTCTTTATGGTCAAGACCGGCATCGGCCAGGGCTGCGTTGATCGCTTGGACCGCTCCGCGACCTTCTTCGTGCATGTCGGTGACACGAAAGGCATCGGTACTGGAGCCGTAGCCGATGATCTCCGCTAAAATTTTCGCGTTTCTCTTTTTGGCCGATTCGAGCGATTCGAGGATTATTGCCGCTCCGCCTTCACCCAGAACGAAACCGTCTCTGCTTCGGTTAAAGGGCCTTGAAGCGGTTTCAGGGCTGTCGTTTCTTGTTGACAGAGCGGTCAAACGGTTAAAACCGGTTAATCCAAGCGGATGGATCATCGAATGTGCACCGCCGGCGATCATGACGTCGGCCTCGCCTTTTCGGATGATCATCGCCGCTTCGCCGACGGCTTGTGTGCTGGCCGCACAGGCGGTCAAACAGCTTCGACTCGGGCCGCGGGCGCCGGTGAGCATCGCGATATGAGCGGCAGGCATATTCGCTTCCTGTTCGAGTTCGCTCATCGCTTTCATGTCACGAAAAGCAACTTCGGCCCATTTGCTCCAGTCCATTTCATTCGTTTCGCTGTTCCAACCCTTCACAATCGCATCGAAAAAAACGTCATTGTCCACCGAGCCTTCGCCGGCACCGAGGTAAATGCCCATTCTGCTTCGGTCGATCCGGTCG
>CAZNET010000233.1:0-4885 GCA_964571885.1 uncultured Pirellulales bacterium | reverse complement strand
GGATGGGTGAATGTTTACAAATACTTTACACATCACAAAGTCTGGCCCCGGGGGTTTCCGCTTGAATTGATCGCGGGCAGTTTTGACAGCTCTGATCTTTCGTCATCGCAGCAGGCAGCGGATTGTCCGGTTCAGCAGTTTTTGGCTAACGGCGATCCCGACGTTGACGCGGTTTACCGGATGACGTGCGGTGAGGAAATTGTTTTCGAGGATCATTCTGTTATATTATCGAGCGGGACCTATTGTCCGTTTAATTCGCAGAATACGGTATGGCGGCCCGAGGCATTTGTGCTGATGTATTTACCGAGCCTGGTCCGTTTCAGGGTGACCGATATCTGGCGGTCGCTGATCGCGCAGGTATGTTTATATGCAGCGGGAAAATCGATCGCTTTCGGGCCGGCGACGGTTACTCAGCGGCGAAATGCCCATCATTACCTGAAGGACTTTGAGGATGAAATTCCCGGCTATCTTCACAATACCAAGATCATTGATATTCTGACCGGTCTTCGATTGTCGAGTCGAATCGAATCGCTGGGGGATAATTTGTTCAAATGTTACGAAGCGCTGGTTCGCGGTGGCATTATCGTTCAGCAGGAGTTGGCGCTTGTCTCACTTTGGCTCGAGGATATTCATAGTTTCGGTAAGGATATCATAAGCGCAGAGAAGCTGGCTTCAAACGCAACTTGATGAAAGGTAATGATGTGACAGTTATCGATAACACCCGTTTGAAACCAGAGCTTCATGCGGCTCTTGCCAAAGCTAAAAAGGCGGCGCTTTCGGGCAGATTGAAGCAGGTCGACGGTTTTTTGACTCTTCGCCTTACCGACGAACTCGAGAGATACTTAAAAAACACTTCTTCGCGTGTCGATGTAATCTACGATTATGCGCTGGTGCTGCGGTTATCGCATCATCCTGACAAGGCTCAGCGATGGTTTGAAGCGGTCCTGGATCATCAGGAGGATGCCATGGTTTATAACGAGCTTTCGACGATCGCCCAGGGAAGGGGTCAGTGGACAAAGGCGATCGAATATCAGCAAAGGGCGGCGGCGTTAGCGCCGGAAAACGCGGTTTGTCTGAACAATCTGGCTAAATCGCTGGTTATGACCGGCCGTCAGCAGCAGGGCATTGATCTTTTCAAAAGGGCAGTCGCGGTCGATCCGGCCAATGGGGCGATTTATTCGAATATGCTGTTTTATCTTCATGCGTTGCCGGGTGTGGGGCCGGAAGAAATGTTCGAAGCGCATCAAAGGTGGGGACAAAAACACGCACCGCCGCAGGCAGCGCGTTTGAACCATCGCAACGAACCGGTTGCTGAAAGAAGACTTCGTATCGGTTATATCTCACCTGATTTTCGTGTTCATCCGGTCGCGTATTTTTTCGAGCCGCTGCTGCAGGGCCATCGTCATGACCAATTCGAGATCTATGGATATAGTGACGCGGCTGCGGAGGATCATGTTACCGAAAGGATGAAGGGGCGGTTCGATCATTATCGTCAGATATGCGGTTTAAATGACGATGCGGTAGCGGAAGCGATTGTCCGGGATCAAATCGATATCCTTATCGAGCTGGCGGGGCATACGGCTAATAACCGACTGAAGGTTATGGCAACTAAGTCCGCGCCGATTCAGGTAACTTATCTCGGGGCGCCGGACACGACGGGTCTGGAGGCAATGGATTATCGTTTGACCGATGCCGCGGCCGATCCGCCGGGGTCGCAGGCTTATTATACTGAGCAACTGGTCTATCTTCCCGGCGGTTTGTTTTGTTATCGTCCGGCGGATTCGGCTGAAGCCATAAGCCCGCTGCCGGCCCTGCGAAACGGATACGTGACCTTTGGCTCGTTTAACAGCAGCGTGAAGATCAATTCGAAGATGATAGCACTATGGAGCGAGATATTATCGGCTGACGACAAATTCAGGCTTGTCATTAAACTCGGTATTTCACCGGATAAAGAGATCATGGACTTTTATTTTGGTCATTTCGAACGTTTCGGGATAGATCGCAGCCGTATCGCGATCTGCGGGTGGCTGCCGGTCGATCAGCAGTTTGGGATTTACGCTTCAGTCGATATTGCTCTTGATACCTGGCCCTGGAACGGATATACGACGAGCTGCGAGGCGTTGTGGATGGGATTGCCGGTGGTTTCTCTTGCTGGAAATACGCATGCATCGCGGATCGGGCTCAGTCTTTTAGGGAAGCTGGATCTGGAATTTTTCGCCGCGGCCAATGAAACTGACTATGTGAAAAAGGCGATCGCGGCGGCGGCCAATCTTGAATCGCTTGCGAAAATACGCAGTTCAATGCGTCAGCGTTTCAGCGCCAGCGGTCTTTGCGATGGTCGAGCCTTTGCGGCTGGTGTTGAGGCCCTGTACAGAAAGATGTGGCAAAAATGGTGCGGGAAAACCCGATAATTTTCAAGAACGTTTAAAATTTCCATAATTTCTTTCCGATAAGTTAATATTGGTCAAAAAGTGTTGAAATGATAAAAATGATTTTCTAAAATTCGGCCTTACGCCGATTGGGGCGGTGATTTTGAAATAAAGGTAAGTTATGTATGTTATTCCGGCAATCGATTTACGCAAAGGCAAATGTGTCAGGCTGATCCAGGGGGAGTATCACCGCCAGATCACTTACCAGGACGACCCTGTCAAGCAGGGCGAGGATTTCATCGCCGACGGTGCCGAATGGCTGCATATCATTGATCTGGACGGGGCCAAGGTGGGGGCTTCGGTCAATACAGAAGCGATTTCGGCGATCGCGTCGCTGGGCAAATTGAAAATCGAAGTCGGGGGCGGTATTCGGGACGAGGAGACGATCCAAATGCTGCTTGATCTTGGTATCGAACGGGTGATCGTGGGCACGCGGGCGGTTGAGGATTTTGAATGGCTGAGCAGCGTCGCGCATCAGTTTGAAAATAAAATCGTTTTCGGTCTGGATGCCCGCGGTTCTAAGGTTGCGACTCACGGCTGGACGCAGGAATCGCCTCAGGACCTGTATGAGTTCGCGATGCGAGCGGCAACCCTTCCATTAGCGGCGATTATCTATACTGATATTTCCAAAGACGGGATGCTGGCCGGGCCGAATCTGGAACGCACCAAGGCACTTGTCAAGATGCTGGAGATGCCGGTCATTGCCGCAGGCGGTGTCAACTCGGTGGAAGATATCACGAACTTAAAAGTATTCGGTGTTGAAGCGGCTGTTATCGGCAGGGCTCTCTACGAAGGCACGATTACTTTAAAAGACGCTATCGCCGCAGCGAAATGATTTTTCATCCGTTCTTATCAGCAGCCATTACAATTTTAACTGTTTAATGAATCGTTATTCGATGTTTGTTTGTGCCTGGTTTTAATACTTACAATAACGATCTTGAACTTTTAATCCTGATTTGTAATGAACAAAAAACAAGGGCCGGAGTGGTTACCGGCCCGTTTTATTAAATTTTTGCTTCGATGTTATTGAGGTCTTTTTTTAGAATGCCCAATTCCAGTTAAGGCCTAATAGATCGTCGTTTTCATTCATTTGGTATTCAAGACGGATATTGGAATTTCCGTACTCCATCAGAATTCCGATGTATCCTCCGCACATCGCCCCGGCATCGGCTTCATATCGTTCCCATGTGGCTCCTTCGCACCATCTTTTTTCCCCGTCAACGAAATGCAGGTAGGGGCCGCCGAAGAGGCAGATGTCGTTTTCGAGTTCGATTGCCGGTCCTGCGGCTACTTTGAGTTCCATGAGATCAACATCGGCATCGCCGTCGAAGCCGGAACCTGTCCAGTCGCCATCAACCTGAAGCCAGTTTGCCTGAAACTGGGTTCCCCATGTGACGTTGTCTTCCCTGTAGAAGGTCCAATTTGCACCGAAACCGAAGACAATACCGTCGGCATCATAATTTTCGCTGTTATCATCTGTTTCTGCTTCTGCCCCGCCGAAACGCGCAAACACATCGATATCGTCCGTCAGGCCGTAAGATAATTTTCCGGTCACGATTTGCGTTTCAAATTCTTTCACATCGAAACCGGGCAGTGCGCCGGAGCTGCCGACGCCTTCGCCGAAGTCGAGACTGGTTTTGCCGTATGCGTACTCGATCCCGAATTCCGACTGTCCTTTTTCCATATCTGCCGTAGTTGGACCGATCGGTACAAATGCCATTACGGGTAAACAAAAAAGACCAACCATCAAAAAGCCAGTAAAACGTAAATGTGCCCTGTTCATAAACATATCCTTTCAAAAAGATATTAAATTCCCCCGGTCTTATATACTTATCAAAGCTATACACTTCAGGTGAAAAATACTAATAATATCTTTATTGTCAAGTTTAAAATTTATAATAATTTTGATGGCCAAGGAGCATCGTGTTTTTCGGTCCGGATACATTTTATTTTTTTGTGATTTAGCCGGGCTTTGACTTTATGAATCAGGTTGGAATCAAGGCAGGGCATCCTGTCAAAATGGCATTAAAGCTACAGTGAAATTATTTTGCGAATCGACTGGGAATTTCATAAGTATAGTAATATTAATATTTTATAAAGTTTTGGTTTGTAATGGAGTGTTTTGGCATATCGTTTGCATAAGTATTACTGTGATGAGAAATTATGTTGCGCATTGATATGTAAAACGAAAGGAAACGTTAAGATGGCTAAGATAATTGGTATAGATTTAGGAACGACAAACTCAGTGGTAGCGGTCATGGAAGGTTCGGCCCCCAAGGTGTTGGTGAATTCTTCGGGTTCGCGTTTGACGCCTTCGGTGGTCGGCTTTACCGACAAGGGCGAGCGGCTGGTGGGTCAGATCGCACGTCATCAGCAAGTCACTAATCCTGAAAACACTGTTTTCTCCGTCAAGCGGTTTATGGGACGAAGACACAACGAGGTTTCGTCCGAGGAAA
>CAZNET010000232.1:4189-4895 GCA_964571885.1 uncultured Pirellulales bacterium | reverse complement strand
GATCGATACCGCAACGCCCGTCTTCGGCAGGTCCAGCGAACTTAAGTGTGCCTCGCGGACCATCATCCACTCGGGATCGCGTGAGGGTTTATCCGGCCGGGACTCATAAAACGGCGGCAACTGAACGGTCAGAAACGCAAAGTCACCCTGGCCCCAGTTTGTCCGCCAGTCCCGGATCATTTGCCGATACAGATTCAGATACGCCCCGGCTTCGCTTGTCACCTTGGCGTCGCGTTCGCCCTGATACCACAGCACGCCGCGGATGGCGTAGGGCATAACCGGTGCGACATTTTACTTGTATTGGGTTCCGCCGACGCTCCATAATGTCACGGATGTTCCGTCGGTAGCCTTTTCGATCAGGCCGATAGGGACATTCTGGTCGATGTTCATTTCCCTTCCGAAGTAAAAACCGACCGCCGAGAAATCGCCTGCGGTAGTGGAATTGCAGGTCACCCACGGATCGGACCGGTTATAAAAACGCAGCTCGTAATTGCCGGCGGTCGCCTGGGCGGCAGGGCCGTTGTCGGTCCATTTCAAAGGCCAGTTCATATTCGATTGCCCCGAACAGAACCAGATATCGCCGACCATGACATTGGTGTATGCAACCGTGCTGTCGCCCTGAACGGTCAGGGTGTACGGGCCTCCCGCTGGCATCGGCGCCAGGTCCACCCGCCAGTCGCCGCCGGTGACATTGGCGTCGATCACC
>CAZNET010000232.1:2338-4179 GCA_964571885.1 uncultured Pirellulales bacterium | reverse complement strand
TTAAATGTCACCGTGACGGTGTTGCTGCCGGCGGTTCCCCAGACGGGAACATTCATGCCCCGCTGAAGGACCATGTTATCGTCAAAGATGTCCGGCAGGTTCACCGCCGCAACGGCGCATGCCGATAAGAACAGAATTAAAATCGCGCTGATGAAATATACAGATGTTCCATGAAGATAACCGTTTGATTTGCTGTGCATCACGCTCCTGTCCTTTCTGCTAAACCCAATTTTCTATTTAAAAAACACCTCGTTAATGACAAGTGTTTTTCAGTACGGTGACATTATTATACCATACTGGGGCGATATGGCCCATCATATAATTTATATTTTCCGTCATTTTGTATTTGTGTAAATGAACGCATCCACGCATCCTCTTAAACAATTAGCGGCTTGACTTGATCTTCTTAATTTGATATAATAGATGAAATCGGTCGTTAAGCATTTTTATTTTGTTCGTTTATCAAAAAATACCATTTAGTCTGGAGTTGACTGATGAAAAAAATCCTCATCCTCGCCGTACTTATTTCCTTGTTACGCCTTAATTCCTATGCCGACCTGCAGGGCTGGTGGCAGTTCGATGACGGCACCGGCAGCAGTACCTCCGCCGATTCCAGCGGATTCGGCAGAACCGGCACGCTGACCAATATGGATCCGACGACCGACTGGGTGACGGGCAAATACGGCGATGCCCTGGATTTTGACGGTTCCAACGATCATGTGTTCGTTACCGGCTATCAAGGAGTGACCGGCAGCACCTCGCGTTCGATCCTGGCATGGGTCAAGATACCCGTCGGAGCCACCGGGGCCGATGCCATTGCGAGCTGGGGCAATTCGGGAAATGTCACCGGCACGCAGTGGACGTTCCTGATCAATAACGGCAAGCTGGAGATGCGGACCTGGGGCGATTCCTGGCCGGTCGGAACGGCCTCTGTCAATGACGGCCAGTGGCACCATATCGCATCGGTGTGGGAAAACACCGGTTCATCGAATCTCAATACCCTGAAATATTATGTCGACGGCGATGTCGATCCGTCCGGCACCGCCAATGTCTCGATCAATACCGAGGCCGAGGTCGAAGTCACCATCGGCTGTGCGATCAACCCCGGCAGCGCGACTGTCAAACGCTGGTTTTTTAAGGGGAAGATGGACGATGTCCGCATCTTTGATAAAGCCCTGAGTGAAGTTGAGATCGAATATATCATGTCCGGCATTTATCCGTTCGCCTCGAGTCCGAATCCGGGCGAAGATGAAACCGTTTCCGGCGAAAGCGTTACCCTGAAATGGAAATCGGGCGACCTGGCCGGCGAACATGATGTTTATGTGGGTGACGATTTCACCGCGGTCCTCAATGCTGATATTTTCTCCGACGAATATATGGATCGTGTAGATGTGAATTTCTATGATATCAGCGTTGTGCCCAATCAGGACTATTTCTGGCGGATCGACGAGATCAATGACACCAATACATGGGAAGGTCCGGTCTGGGCTTTTTCGACCGCGTCAATGACCGCCTATCACCCGACGCCGAATGTCAATACCATCGAGATCGATGTCAATTCCGTTCTGTCCTGGAAGGCAGGCGCCTCGGCCACATCGCATAATATCTATTTCGGCAAAACCAATCCGCCGTCTTTTATCAAAAATCAACCTGGTTTAAGTTACGATCCGGGGCCGATGGATCCGAACACAACATACTATTGGCAGATCGACGAGACCAACGGCGTCGATACCTGGCCCGGGGACCTGTGGAGTTTTACCACCGGCGCGGTCGGCGTTGAGAACATCGAATTTCCGGACGGCAAATTCGCAAACGTCAGGGACTTCGGAGCCTACGGTGAC
>CAZNET010000232.1:0-2328 GCA_964571885.1 uncultured Pirellulales bacterium | reverse complement strand
GGTGACGGCATCCACGACGATACCGCTGCCCTTGAGGCGATTATCAATGGCAATGACAGAACCTATCTGCCGAACGGAACCTATCTTGTTTCCGATACGATTTCCTGGCCGAGGCGAAAAATGGTACAGGGACAGAACCAGCAGGGGACCATTATTAAACTGAAAGACAATGAAAGTAAATTTCAAACTGGTTCCAGAGCTGTTTTGCAATGTTACTGGAATAATAACCAGACATTTGCCAACTATATCCAGAATATGACTATCAATACCGGTATCGGCAATCCCGCCGCGATCGGTGTTCGGTATAATACCCACAACAATGGCGCGATGCGAAGTGTCACGATCAAGACCGAAGACCCTGCGTATGTCGGTAAGATTGGACTGGACCTGACGCAGACAGAATTCGGGCCGGGCCTGATCAAGGATGTCACGGTGATCGGGTTTGATACCGGTATTAAAACGCCGGGCAATGTCTCGCACGCGACGATGGAATTTATCACCGTGATGAATCAAAATAATTATGGTATGGAAAATTACCTGCCGACATCGCTGAGAGGTTTTAAGAGTATTAATACCGTTCCCGCTATCAAGAACGGCCCGGGCGGGCTTTCGCATTTGGTCCTTTTGGAAGCCCAGATGGACGGCGGTTCGGCGGGCAATTCGGCGATCGTCAATAACGGCAATCTGTACCTGAGAGATATCGAAGCGTCCGGTTATCAGTCGGCCCTGCAGGATGGGGCCGTGACCGTGCCGGGACTTACGATCGATGAGTATATCAAGGGCAATCAGTATGAATTATTCGCCTCTCCCGATGAACATTTGAACCTTCCCGTTCTTGACCCGGCGCCGGTGTATTACGAGCCGGTTGAAAACTGGGTTTACGCTCCCAGTACCGGGTCCTCCGATTACTGGGCACTTCAGTTAACACTGGATTCCGGTGCCGAGACGATCTATCTCGATGACGGTACGTATGAGATCGATCAGACGCTTAAAGTTCGAGGCAATGTTAAAAGGATTGTCGGTTATGGTGCGACGATCAAAGGTCCTTACGCCACTTTCGGTGACGATACACCGATAGTTAAGTTCGAAGGGACAGGTGCCGAACCGATCACCGTTGAGTTTGTAAGTTTCCAGACTGATCAAAGAGGTAAGGGGCTGATCTTTGAAATGGCGACATCGCAGGATGTTTATTTCAAATCCTGTAAAGGCTGGGGCGGCAACTATGCCCGTAATGCCGTCGGCGGGACAGGCAATATTTTCGGCGAAGACATGCTTGGTATCCGGTGGATCCTTAATGAGCCGCAGAATCTGTTTATCAGACAGTGGAACGTTGAAAACAGCCCTCTCGGCACGCCGAACGATGTCTCTTACGGAGTCAGCTACGGCGGCAATAGCTGGATACTCGGTATGAAGACCGAGGCGATGGCGACACACTTTGAGACCTATGACAGGGGCCATACCGAAATTCTCGGCGGTTTCTTCCGCGACCACAGCACGTCCACGACGATACCGTACTGGCGTACCGAAGACGCGTCGATCTCGGCCACCTACTACACCTACCAGTGGACCTACGGCTATACCAGGGCGCTGCATTCTGTCGAGACCCGCGATGGAACCACGCTTGAGCTTAATTTACCTTTAGCAACCCGTGCTATATCACTCTATAAAGGTTATAAGCTTCGAGGCGATCTTGATGACAGTAACAGTGTGGATTTCCTGGACTATGCTAAGTTCGGCGCGAAGTGGCTGGCCGATGATTGTAACTCGATCAATGATTACTGTGACGGCGCCAATCTCAACAACATGGGCCTGGTCGATGAAGCCGACCTGGATATCTTCAGGAAATACTGGCTTAGAGAATTGTAAATAAAACGATGAATTTTTATCTAAAAACAAAGGGGATTCGCTTTTAGCAAATCCCCTTTTTCATTTACTGATAGTCAATTCGTCTTACGAGCAGCCCATGGAGTTTCCGCAGTTGAAGCACTTGTAGCATGTTCCGTTGCGGACGGTGATGGAGCCGCAGATGTCACAGGCCGGTGCATCGTCCTGGAAATGTTCGAACTGCGAATTGAACTGCTGCATGACCTTGCCCTGGCCGCCGTCATCGTCGGAACTGACATTTGAGCCGACCAGTGAGGTGATCCGGTTAGCCAGATTCGCCAGGCGGTTTTTCTGACCCGTTTCCGCTTTCTTAGGTTTTTCGGCGATCGGCATCTTCGCGTCTTTTTGCGGGGCCTTTGATTTTGCCTCGGCGATCTTCTGGGCCAGGTCCTTGGTCTTTTCGACAAGCTGTTTCGCGGTCGTGTTGTTTTTGCTTTCCTTAAC
>CAZNET010000231.1:0-4904 GCA_964571885.1 uncultured Pirellulales bacterium | reverse complement strand
GTTAACGCGCCTCAAACGATCGAGCGTATTATCGATATCTATCCAGCCGGTCAGCAGGGGCAGATCCGCACGATGCTTGCTAATACGCTGCAGGCGGTGATTTCTCAAACATTGTTCAGACGAATTGACGAGCCGGGTATGGTCCCGTGCGTGGAAATACTGCTTTGTACCTCGGCGGTGAGAAACTGCATCCGGGAAAACAGGATTTACGAAGTACCGAATATCATTGAAACGTCCCGACGACTCGGAATGCAGAATCTCGATAACAGTATTGCTGATATGTATTTCAAGGGGTATATCGATCGGGCCGAGGCTGTCACAAAATCCACCAATCCGGCCAAGATGGAAAAAGTGTTGACGCCGATGAAGGATTTTGAAGTGATACAGCCGCCCGAAGTTGTAAAGAGCGAAAAATAGAAGAACAAATGAATCACATGAACAATGCATTGTTACGCCAGGTGATATTATTATGTTAAATTTTCAAAATTCAGAGTCAACAGCCGTTACACAAAAACCCAGAAATGTTTCACAGGAAAGCTTCAGTATTTCAAGTAAAACAAAACAAGAGGATACGAAGGTCTGGGAAAAACTTCGTGATTTCAAGGTTGAATTCGGGCCGAACAGAAAAGATATCCTGAATTTTACCAATCAGCTTGCGGTAATGGTCAAGGCCGGCATCAGTTTACAGGATGCGCTCGAAGCCATCGGCCAGCAGCAGACAAATGAAAAGTTCAAAATGGTGATTTTGGATATCAAAGAAAAAATCGAAGCGGGGCAAAGTTTTTCACAGGCGCTGGCGGAACACCCTACTGTTTTTAATAGTCTTTATATCAATATGGTCGCCGCCGCTGAAATGTCGGGTTCTTTAAGCTCCATGCTGCAGAAACTCGCAGAATATCTCGACAGCGAGGCCGAAACACGTTCACAGGTCAAAAGCGCCATGGTCTATCCGATCATTATCGCGGTCATGGCTGTAGTGGTGACAACTTTTTTACTGTGTTTTGTTCTGCCAAGATTTACCGCGATATTCGCGGGTAAAGAGAATTTGCTGCCCGGTCCGACAAAAGCACTTATGGCCACCAGTAGATTTGTTCGCGGATACTGGTTTATTATATTGCCGGTTCTCGGTGCTTCTATCTGGGGATTCTTGTATTTTATCGGGACCGATTTCGGCAGACGATGGTGGGATAATGTCAAACTCAAAGTACCGCTGATCCGCTCGATGTGCCGAAGCCTTTACATCACCCGGTCACTGCACACGATGGGCGTTTTGACCCGGGCCGGTGTGCCGATTCTTAACACGATCGCCATTACCGCTCAGATATCGGGCAATGTGCATTTTCGTGATATGTGGATGACCGTGTATGAAGAAGTCCGCCAGGGGAAAAAGATCGCATCGAGTTTGTGTCAGTTCAAGCTGATGCCTTCCGGTGTGATCCAGATGATTCGCAGCGGCGAAGATTCCGGAACCATGGCCGACGTACTCAGAGATGTCGCTCAATATTATTCCCGTGTTTTGAAAAGCATTATCAAAAATGTGACATCTATGATCGAGCCGATTATGATCGTCGTAATGGGTTTGCTTGTCGGTTTTATCGCGATGAGTATTATCCTGCCGATCTTCAAGATGTCCAGCGTGGTTTCCGGCAAATAAGAAGTAAATAGGGTGATGAGATTGATTACTTCAAAAGGATGGGTGAAAAATGAAAACTTTTGATAAACAAAAAGGATTTACCCTTGTGGAGGTTTTGGTGGCGGTGATTTTCGTCGGCATCGGAATCGCCGCCCTTATCGGCGCCAATATGTCCGTCACCAGAGCCAATGATGTCGGGGCCGATCTGTCAACCGCCGAATTTCTGATCGAACAGATGAGAGAGCGTACCGCACCGTTGTCTTTCGATGATGTGAATGATTTTGCCGCAGGTACGCATTCGCCGCCGATCGATGTTGATGGCAATCCTATTAACGCATTGTCCGATTTTGCACAACAGGTCACCGTCGAATATGTGGACGATGATAATTTTCAAAATCCGGTCGGCTATCAGAGTGATTTTATCCGAATTACAGTCGATATCACATCGAACGGCAAGGCGATCAGTTCTGCCAGTTGGATAAAAGCAAATTATTAATTTGTTGGACAGGATAAGATGTTTTTTCAAAAATACAGAAAAATGAAAGTTGTAAATGGATTTAGTATCGCTGAAATGCTGATCGCACTGACCATTACCGCGGTTTTGCTGACCGCGGTCGCCATTGCGTTTAACGCTTCGCTGATGAATTACGGCGAAAATCAGGATATGTACAAGGCGATCAATAACGCCAGGCAGGCCTTATTTCGGATCACCACTGAGCTTCGCACGGCTTCGAGTGTAGTCTATGATCCCGGCGATCCGAACAGTTGCACACTCGATAATGCCTCCAGTGATAATATTACCTTTGAATACAGAGCGAACGATCAGCAGCTTTATCTGGTAAATAACGATACGGTTTCGGAATACCTGCTCTGCGAGGATATCACCGCCATGAGTTTTGTAAAAAATCCGACACAGGACAGTTCACAGACCAAAAGTGTTTTGATCTCAATGACCGTTCAGTCGGGCAATGCCGAACAGACATTGGCGGCCGCGGCAGTGGTCAGAAAAGTGATCGACCAGTAAAAGCGGGATTTCAGGAAATACCGGATAAAACAACTGAATTCATACCCGAATGGCCGTCTTGACGGACAAATCACGGCAGGCAAATCTTTTATAAAAATCCTTGCTTTTTATTTTCAGATGATTAAAATTACCAATATTCCGGGCGATTAGCTCAGTCGGCTAGAGCGCCTGCTCGACACGCAGGAGGTCACTGGTTCAAGTCCAGTATCGCCCATTTCGAAAGTTGCAGGAGGATTGACTGTCGAGAAAAATTTGAAATGTAGAGGAATCTCATATTATAGTGATATATTGCTATAAATTTGAATATAGTAAGATAGTACTATTTTTCTGATGAAATCAAAGATTCGCAGTAGCAGAAGCAGGTCGAATATATTATCATCGGAACGTTCATGAGTTTCGGCTGGGTGGTGTTGATTTCGGTTGTTACCCACCGAGTTTGAAAGGTTTGTAAAAGGAATAGTATGAAGAAAGAAAAAACAAAAGGCTTGTGCAATTACTGTAAAGGTGAGTTTACAAAGACTCAGATGGCTAAACATCTGCAGGGTTGTGAAAAAAGGGAACAGGTGTTAAACAAATCGAAAACCGGTCGGGCTAAAAGATTTCTTATCAGTGCCGAAGGCAAGTACGCGCCGCAGTATTGGCTTTTTCTTGAAATAAATGCCCGAGCAAAACTCAAAGCACTGGATTTGTTTTTAAGAGATATCTGGCTTGAATGCTGCGGCCATTTGAGCAGTTTCGACATTAACCGGACCGAGTACGGCGACGATCCTTATAGCGAAATGGGGTTAAAGAGTTTGAATGTTCCCCTCCAGCAAATCCTGGAGACAGGAACGACATTTTATCATCAGTATGATTTTGGGACTCCGACAGAACTGACGTTGAAAGTAGTCGCCGAGCAACAGGGCGAAAAATCGAAAGAGCCGATAAAACTCCTGGCCAGAAACAACCCACCTGAAATCAAATGCCTTCATTGCGGTGAGATCGCAACCCAGATATGCTCGCAATGCCTCTGGTCCGACGAGGACGCGGTTTTCTGCGATAAATGCGCGGAATCTCACGACTGTGACGAAGAAATATTCCTTCCGGTAGCGAACTCCCCCCGCATCGGCACATGCGCATACACCGGCGAAGAATATTAACAGCTTTTACCACCACTACTACAAATACATGAAAAATTGTCCAATTGCGACCGACAAGATAAATTGTATGATTATCGATCAGGAACTTTTGTAGGCGGATTTACATGTCTGAAAATTTTTTTATTTACTTATTTTTTTTCGGATTTTATGGTTGACATAGCATAGTATGTTTTACATAATATGCATAACAATATATAACGGTTTTGTTGAATAAAGGAGGCGTTATGAAGTTTGAAGCGCAGTTGTTAAAAGGTGTGGCCCCGGTGGTGGTGCTGGAAATTCTCTCGCGTGGCAGGATGTACGGCTACGAGCTGAGCAAGGCCATCGAAAAGCGAAGCGGCAATGTCCTCACCCTGGGCAAAGGCACGCTGTATCCGCTGCTTTACAATCTCGAGGCCAAAAAGCTCATCAAAGGCAAATGGGAAGAAACCGACAGCGGCAGAAAACGGCGGTACTATTCTCTTACCGGCAAGGGCAAACAGCAATTGGCAAAGCAAAAGGAGGACCTGCGCGAATTGTCACAGGGCCTGAATCTTGTCTTCGGCTGGACCGTCTCACCGGCATAACAAGTATGATTGTTTTATCGAGGAGAACAAAATGAAATGGCTTTGGATCATTCTGATGACGCTGATCGGGGCGGGGCTTGGATTAATCATAAACCTTTATTATCTGGATGATATATCTGTGATTTGGATACTGGTCGGGATGTCACTTGGGCCGCTTGCTGGAATTATCCATGAAAAGAAAATCCACAAGCCGAGAACTATAAAGTATGCTCGATTTTCTTTTTGCATAGTTATCGGTGTGATGCTCGGAGCGTTAGCGGGGCGTTTTACCTCCTGTACGTGTGATGGTTTCGATGCCGTTTCATTTATTGTTTGTATAATTATCAGTGTTATTGTTGGCCTCATATGGCAAATAATCGCTTCGAGATCGTCACGAGTTTATGACAAATCACTAACCGCTTTGCCTGTCAGTGCCGCGGATTTCATCACTCGGATCATCAAAAAAATGCGGTATCGAAGGTCTGTACGCAAAGAAGTCAAACAGGAGTTAGCGGATCATTTCGAGGATGAGCTGGCAGAATATCAAACGGAGATAAAAGAGG
>CAZNET010000230.1:4621-4907 GCA_964571885.1 uncultured Pirellulales bacterium | reverse complement strand
AATTTCGATTCTCGATTTGCTTGCATCCCGATGCGCTTGCGTCCCGACCTGTCGGGGACATGAAGGAAGAATTGTCGCTTGGTTCTTGTCGCTCGTCGCTCGGAATCCTACGTGGCAGGATACGAAATTCGAAATTAAAGCCGACGTTGTCGGCTCTTGGGTATACTCACCACGAAGTTTAGAAGGTCACGAACTTCTTTTTAAGATATGAAAAAAGTACCGGACACCTTTAATTTTTTCTATTAGCTCAGAACGGAGTTTCCACCGCTGTGACACAGAGACTTCT
>CAZNET010000230.1:0-4611 GCA_964571885.1 uncultured Pirellulales bacterium | reverse complement strand
ACTTGACGAACAAAATCTACACCAATGTAGATCCCGTCTTGCGAAGTGCTGTGGAGCAACTTCCAATTGGCAACTGGCTTTGAGCCGATTTTTTGCAAAGCGGTGTTTTTCGTGGTTTTTGGGGCAAAAATGAGGGTGGAAAAAAATTTATGAATTTTTTAATTTTTCCTGTTGACAGGTTGTACAAATGTACGATATATTAACTTGTACGAATGTAAAAGGAGAACTATTATGGCAAAACAAAAGATACCGGCATTAAGCCCGGCTGAAACCGAAATCTTAAGATTGGTCTGGCAACTCAACAAAGCAACCGTGCAGCAAGTATGCGATAAGCTGCCCAGGGAAAGGAAAATAACTTACGCAACTGTTCAAACGCTCTTGCGACGGCTTGAGAAGAAAGGCTATATCAAACATCATATTCAGGGCAAAGCTCATGTTTTCTTTGGCGTTGTCAAAAGTGAGGATGTTATAAAAAGAACAGTCGGAGACTTTTTAGATAGGCTTTTCGGCGGAGACCCAGTGCCGCTTATGCAATATTTAGCTGAGCATGGCAAAATCGACGCTAAGGATATTACAAGACTTAAAAAGCTGATAGACAAAAATAAAACATAATTTTCATGGAGAAATAAAAATGGCAAATTATCTGATTTCAATCACAAATTATCTGTGGACACAGAGCTGGCAAATCGCAATCTTAACTGTAATAATCGCAATAATGTCGATACTTTTGAAGAACAAAAGCGCTCACATCCGTTATCTGCTTTGGCTGATTCTGTTGGTAAAATGCCTTGTGCCACCACTACTCACCGTACCGCTTGCTATTTTGCCACAAGAGCAAATCACCCAACCGATCATTGAATCCGCTGCTAAAATTCCATCTGTTTTTATCGATACAGCAAAGACAACCATAGCTGAACCTGCCATAACATTGCCGACATCATCAGCAGAGCCAACTATCTTCGATAAATTATCAATGGTTACACTAAGACAATGGCTCGGTTTTGCCTGGATTCTAGGAGCAGGTTTATTTGTTTTTGTTGCTTTAATAAAAGCGTTGCGTGTTAACCGTTGGTTAAGACGCCAACGGGAACCTCTCGTCGCCGATCTACAAAAAAGCATCAGAGGGTTATTTACCGAACTTAAAGACACGAAATTCCCAAAGGTTTGGCTGGTAGATGGTATAGGTCAACCGTTTGTATGGGGATTATTCAGGGGCAGTATATATCTACCGAAAGATTTTACTGAGATTAAAGTCGAAGAACATCGACGAGGGATTGTAAGCCATGAGTTAAGCCATGTTATTAGATTCGATGCTGGAGTAAATCTGCTACAGATAATCGCACAGACGATTTTTTGGTTCCATCCACTTGTTTGGTGGGCAAATAAAAAGATCCGTGCCGAACGCGAGAAATGCTGTGATGAGATGGCCATAGCTTGGCTTGGCACCAAAGCCAGAGACTTCAGTAACGCGATAGTCAACATACTTACTGCTGAACACAAATCGACTCAGCCAAGCCCGTCATTAGCCGTTGCTGGTCCGGTTAAGAATATTGAAGACCGGATCAAGACAATTATGAACCCAAGCAAAAAATTCTACAAACACCCAAGCATACTTGCCGCAATAACAATTCTTCTCTTAGCACTGATCGCAGTACCAACAACCCTGGCTCTGGCAACCAAACCGGCTGAAAAAGCAGATGTGATGATGGAAAGCGGCAAACGTACTCTGAATTTCCCGAACACCTTTTCGGTGGGCACAGTTTATATCCGGGATGCAATGCCAGGTAATTGGTATGAAGGCTGGGAGGAGGCTGGGGAAGCTAAGGGGAGAATATCTGTTCCCATAGATCAACAGGTTAAACTTGTAATTAGCGAGTCCGCTGCAAGCGACCTTTCGTTTCTAAATGATTTGGGAGCAACTGATATCCAAATGCTTAGCTTCGGATGGAAAGCAGTTACATTGGGTTCACTGGCTCCCATAGGAAATTTAAAAAGCCTAAAAGCATTGAACTTGCAAAGTACTCGTTTTGAGTATGAGGACTTGAAATATTTAACAAAGCTTGATGAGTTGGATACGTTGCGACTTGGTGACTATAAGCTTTCCAACGAAAGCATGCGTTATATAGGAGATTTGACTTCGCTGCATTCTTTGGCACTGTGGGGAACAGGAATTGACGAAGAAGGATTAGCATATTTACAGAATTTAAGAAACTTGACCTTTTTGGCTCTTAACAGCTGTGATATTACAGATAGTGGTTTAAGTTACTTAAAGAATATGGTCGATCTTGAGGGTCTCCAGCTTACTAAAACCAGAATAACTGATAACGGTCTTTCGAGTCTAAGTCACCTCACCAAATTAAAATCTCTCTTGATTGGTCATAATAATATTACTGATGCAGGACTTGAAAAACTGCGGTCATTCACTTTACTTGAAAACCTATGGATAAATAATACCCTGATCACGGACGATGGCCTGGCTTACCTTTCAGACATAAAAAATCTGAAGGAACTCTACGCAAGTAATACAAAGATCAGCAATGCTGGTCTGGTTCACCTAAAGGGACTAAATGATTTGTGGCATTTGAGTATAACCAATATTGGAAATGAAGGGATTGCACATTTAAGTGAATTGCCAAGCCTGAAAAAGCTTCAAATTCACGATGCACAGGTTACTAAGGCAAGTATTCCTTATTTTCAGAAAATGCAGTCTATAGAGGAGGTATTGCTTTCCGGAGATAAAATAAACGATACTTTGCTTGAAGCATTTCGAGCAGCCCTTCCAACCTGCAAAATCTGGGATCCACAACGCAGCCGAGACTATCCTATGCCCACATGGAGAAAGAAATTTGAAGAAGTATACCGTTTGGAAAATGGCCAGATTTTAAAACGAATTGCACCGCCTTTTATCCCGGAGCGGAGAGACTATTATGTCAATGAACACAGTTACCAAGCATCTGCTATCCCCCAAGGCCCGGCAATAATGAACTTCAGTTGGGACGGAAAACTCAAAGGCGAGGGAATGGGCTTTGGCGGTGTGCGAGACTTAACTGAACCGCTTGACCTGTTCGGGCTCCAATCCTATGAATACGAAGGTCCTGAAGAACTCCTTTCACTTAAGCTACCGGGCGACTGGATTGTACGAACAAACACAACAATAGAGGAGAGAATGGCAGCCTTAGAGCAACTTCTGGCTGAAGAAATAGACCGAAAAATCAGTTTCGAAAAACGTATGGTTGAGAGGAAAGTTATAGTCGCTTCAGGTGAGTTTGAATTCCATCCGCTTTCTGGAACCCACAAAGACACTTGGCTGCATATTTATTCAGACGAACTTGACCCTGATGAAAGAGCTGGTGGTGGTACGGCTCAGACAATAACTGATCTTCTTACCACTCTGGGTAATCAGGTAGGAATTCCTGTAATTGATGAAACAAATGCTAATAAAGAAATCAGCATGCCATTTGGCCACCATCGCTCATCGTACTTGAGGAAGGTGAAAGATGAAGCTGAAAAGAGGAGAAAGCTTGAAATGCTTTTAGAAAACCTCACCAAGCAGACTGAGTTACAGTTTGCCATCGAACACAGACCTGTTGAAGTCTGGTTTGTCACTGAACAGAAAGAAGACAAATAAACCGACTTGAATTATATATTAGCCTCCTCCGAATGGCCGGTTTATTGGGATTGGCCTTTTTCTTTTTTCGCATGACACCAAAATGACTCCACAGCGGGTGATTTTCGCATAATCCAAGTAAACCAACCTTTAATTTTGGCCCGGAAACAAAAATTTTATAGGAATTTTATGCGTAAATAGTCTATTATACCAACGGCCTTAGATAAATTCGCTTTCGATATATTTTGCTCTGCATATTGACTTGATTTTTTCTTTATTTAGACACGTCAGTTGCCAGGCCTGCACCGCGGCCAGTCTCAGGGCATCGTAGTTTTCGTAAACTCGATTCGACCAGTGATGTTTCCTCAGGTACTGCCATAATTTCTCGACCGGGTTCAACTGTGGTGAATAGGGCGGCAGCGGGATAACCGTGACATTATCCGGGACTTCAACATTCGATGAAGTATGAAAACCGGTTTGGTCCCAGATCATGAACACGTGGACATCGGGGTCCGCTTCCTTTTCAAATTGTCGGAAAAAGGCATTCACCGAATCCGTATTCAGATACGGTGCCAGCAGTCCCACGGTCTGTCCGGTCTGCGGACACGCCGCCCCAAAGACGTATCGATACTCATACTGTGTCTGACGCCAGCCGATTGGACGGGTTCCTTTGGGCGCCCACTGCCTGCTCAGCGTATCCTGCTGGCCAAACCTTGCCTCATCCTGGAACCACACCTCTAATCGTTTTCGAGGATGATCAGTACGGAATTGCCGGATCTGATCACAGACTTTTTTTTAAAGGCTTCTCTGGCCTCCGGATCGCCTTTAGGGTGCTCAGGCCTGGAAGAAACGTAACTGTAGCCCATGCGTTTTAAGAGCTTTCGTACCGAACGGACATGATAATCAACACCGAACTGGTTTTTGATGATCTTCTGTATATCGGCGGCATGGAAAACACATATACCATCTTTTTGGTTGGGACCTTCTTCTTTGCGGTCTTTGCC
>CAZNET010000229.1:0-4918 GCA_964571885.1 uncultured Pirellulales bacterium | reverse complement strand
TCGGCGTGTTTTAGTTTGCCGTCCAGGTTCCCGCCGATCCAGACGGTGATGTCGATGCGGGCGGGATATTTGCCGGCCATGATGCTGGCGCGCGTGGGCGAGCAAAGCGCGGCAGCGGCGTAGGCGTTAGTGAATTTCATGGATTCCGAGGCGAATTTATCGATGTTCGGCGTTTCGTAAAAGGTACTGCCGAAACAGCCCAGGTCCGTCCAGCCGAGGTCATCGACGAGGATGAACACAAAATTCGGCCGTTTGGTTTTTTCAGCCGCGAAAGACAGAGAAGACATAAACCCCGCAAAAGCAGCCGAACCGGCCAGTTTAAGAAAATCGCGTCGTTTGTAATTTGATTTCATAAAAACAAAATAATTAATAAATAGTCAGTCGTCAAATGTTTTCTATGAAATGATTTATAATATTGAAATTTAATCAAAATCCTGTATTATTTCATATGATCAAAATATGAAAAGCTTATTTGAAAAGTATGTAGGAGAAATAATATGCAGTCGAATTTTTCCGGAAATAATATTATCTTTCTCGCCATTATTACATTCATCACTTTAATTGCCACCAACGGCAATGCTGTTGTTGAAAAGCAATTATATGTCTCGCCGGCGGGCAGTGACGCAAATCCCGGCACAGAAGACAAGCCCTTTCAGACAATTATCAAGGCCAGGGATGAAGTAAGAAAGATCAACCGTTCGATGCAGGGTGATATTATTGTTTATTTGAAAGGCGGCACTTATTTTCTCGACGATACACTTTTATTCAACCAGAAAGATTCCGGCAGTAATGGATACTCAATCGTTTATAAAGCTTATAAAGATGAAAAGCCGGTGATTAGTGGCGGCAGGGATATTGCCGATTTTGCTCCCGATACAAATGGAATCCATAAATCAAAAGCAGGTGATTTTGATTTTCGCCAGCTGTATATCGAGGGAAAACGGGGTATCCGGGCAAGGACACCAAATGTCGGCAGTTACAGCAGACTTAAAACATGGGATCAGGCTGACAAAAAAATTAATATCAAACAGGAAGATTGCCCCGAGCTGAAATCCGCGGAGAATGTTGAAATTGTTATTCAAATGCACTGGGCCGAATGTATCATGAGGATTGAAAGGATTGAGTGCTCGAAGGATTATTCGATCATTGTAAAACAGCCCGAAAGAGATTTGATCTTTCGAAGAGAGTATCCGCATAAAGACAGCGATGAGCCTTTTTATTTCGAAAACGCTTATGAATTTATCGATCAATGCGGGGAATGGTATTTAAACAAAAAAGAAAAACTGCTTTATTATAAACATGATAACACTCAGGATATCACCAACATCGAAGTAATCGCTCCCAGGGTAGAAACTCTCGTAAAGATCCAGGGAACCCTTGATGAGCCGGTGCATGATTTGCATTTTGTAGGTCTCTGTTTTATGCACTCCACATGGCTAAGACCGAGCAGCAAAGGGCAAATCGCCTCACAGGCAACACAATATAATCTGGAAAACACAACTGGTGATGAGCAATACATAGGCAGACCCACTGCAGCGGTTTATATCGCTGCGGCACATGATATAAAATTCGAAAGAAATATTTTCAAAAATTTAGGCGCGACGGCACTTGATTTACATTACGGCGCCAGTGACAATAGCATCATCGGAAATGTTTTTTGTGACATAGCGGGCAACGGGATTTCGCTGGCAAAATTCGCCGACCCAGAGGTCGAACACCATACACCTTACAATCCACAAGACAAAAGGGAAATTTGCAGAAATAATCTTATCAGCAATAATATTATTACCCGGGTCGGTCAGGACTATTACGGCGGTATCGGGATTGCCTGCGGCTACGCCCAGGCGGTGACAATCGAGCACAATGAGATTTTCAAGCTGCCGTTTGGGGGCATCGCTGTTGGATGGGGATGGACCGACAGGGACAACGCGATGAGAAATAACATCATTCGATACAATCATATTCATCATGTTATGCAGCTTCTTTGTGACAATGCCGGTATTTATACCCTTTCCAAACAACCCGGGACACACATTTTTGAAAATTACATTCATGATATCGAGCGATCCGAATGGGCGGTTGGATCACAGGTCAACGGTATGTTTATCGATGAATTTTCAGATGGAATAACGATCGAACATAATGTAATGAATGAAGAAATAAAGGCATACCGTTTTCACAGGATCGGCACTATTGTTGTGAAAGAAACGGCTCATACATACGATCCCGACGGCAAAGCGATAATGAAAAACGCCGGACTTCAAGATGCATACAAAGACATTGCTAAATTAATCGATTGATCAAAAAGGCTGGTTTGAGCCGGCTTGAGGATTTTATCATTATCAAAGGTTTTCCATCCACCTCATTCTGAGGTGGCTGCCACATGCGGTTCCTTGTTTTCGTAAAACACTTCGGCATCTTCGGGTATTTCGAATTCGAATAGACCTGGAGTATTTCAGCGTTGTGTTCTGTACGATCCACCGTTTATTTTTCCCAGATCCGGCGGACCGCCTCGGCGCTGCCGGCCTTGAACCGGCCAATAAGTTGTTTGTCCTCAGTCATTTATATTTTCGTCTCAACCATCGATAACTACTATAATAACGAATCCCAAGACGGTTTTACTCTAAAAAACAGAGTCAATTTGTGAAAAAACAATAAAATATTACCGTCTATTTTATACCGTGAGTATAAATTGGACGGTAATTTAATGCCAGATTTCATCAGCATGGGCTAACGTGTCCTGTGTAGCAAGACTTCGCAGAGTAATAAGACCATTCTACAAAGCTGTTCAACTTATTACGCGCCGAACGAGTGCATTTGGGTATAATAAAGTATGAATTGACTTAATGAATGAATTCGGCAATCACCAAATTTACTTTCCCTCCTGATCCACATTGAAGTCAGAGAGTTTAAAGAATTATTATGCCTTCATGGAATCGACCATATAAACCGCCGCTTATAGACCCCCCCGAATCATGCACTGCCAACCGACCATATAAGTCGTCACTTATATACTCACTTTTAAGCCACAATCACAAGTCGTTCGTTTTGACATTTCGATTCTCGATTCTCGATTTTTCGCCCAAAGGACCAATCGACCATATAAGCCGTTACTTATATACTCACCCCCAACACCTCCCAAACCCGAGCACCAGCGATAAAACGATAGGCAACAAAAAAAAATGCGACGAGAAACTAGCAACGGCCTCACCGTCCATATAAGTCCCTACTTATAGACTCACCCAAAAACCACAATCCCTATCCAACCATATAAGTCGCCGCTTATAGACCCCCCGAATCATGCACTGCCAACCGACCATATAAGTAGTCACTTATATACTCCATCCAAATCTTTACATAGCCAATCGACCATATAAGCCATCACTTATAGACTTCCAAATTTCACCTCTCAATTTGCTTGCATCCCGATTTATCGGGATTGATATGAACTTTTTTTTGCTTTTTTACAGTCGATCCCCACGGCCGCCATATCAAGCGACGAGCGACCAGCGACCAGCGACGAGAACCGAGCGACGATTTATCGACCATATAAGCCCCCACTTATATACTCACTTTTAAGCCACAATCACAAGTCGTTCGTTTTGACATTTCGATTCTCAATTTTCAATTTTCCGCCCAAAGGACCAATCGACCATATAAGTCACCACTTATATACTCCCCCCTGAACCCCAAAATCACCACCCGACTCCATAAGCCTATACTTATATACTCTACCACCAAACCGTACGAAGTGCCGTTGGCACCTACTGAAAACCAACCATAAAAAATCGACAACGTCGGTTTATGTTTCAATCATTAGAATTTCAGTTACGGCTATGCCGCGCTGTGAACTTCCTGAAGATATGAACAGAGAACATCCTCGCGTAGAATACGTTTGAACATGAACCTTTATACAAAAGCAGCACTTGATGAATATCTATTATATCGGTGCTGACGCGCATAGCAACAATACAGAACCGGAAATCAAAAAAAATAAGATCGTCGCCCGCTATTCGGTGCCGACGACCATCCCGGCCATCGCCAACGTCCTGGATTCGCTCCAGGAAAAAAATACAGGGACGTCGAGGAAGGCCCGATGGCCGGCTGGCTGTAACGCAATCTCCATCAGAAGCTGGATCGGTTTATCGAAACGGACCCGCGACGTAATAAACTAATCAGTTCGGTTAATATAAAACAGTTATCCCGCTCCGCGGATTTCCACAAATAACCAATATTAAATCAAATCTCCGTGATCTCTGTGCCCGCAGCACGCCCTCGAATACCGTTGTCGGATGTGGCTAATAGTTCTCGGTGGCTGAATATTCATCCACAAATTCAAAAGCGTTCTTTACGCACTGATCGACGTCCATATATTTGAACTGCCCCGATCGGCCCAGTGTGAACAAATTCTCTCGGGTTTCCAGATATTCCATCGCCGTCCTCAAATGCCCCGCGTAACCTTTTCGATAGATCGGATACGCATACGGCGTCTTCAGCAACATCGTCCGGGTGACATCCTCCCGCCGGATGATCCCGTCCTCTTCAAGTGACACGATACACCTTTCAAATAGCGCGTCCTTGCCCGCCCTGTAATTGTCACTGGCGATCAGAGCCGGGATCTCCAGCATCAATATATTCTCGCCCTCGCCGCTCGTCTGCTCGCTTAGCTTGTTCAGCTCGGTAACCCGATTATACGGCCGATCAAGCTGATAGATATAATCGCACGGCAGAATATCCTGCTGACGGGTCACCATCGCCAGAACGACCAGCGGCCGGTAAGCCAGCTTCCGCACCCCGGCCAGCACCTCCTCCGGCGGATTCGGATAAACCATGGGTAACAAGTTCGGCAGCGGAATCGTCGAAATAACCGTATCCGCCACAAGCTCCCGCGAGTGTCCCCCTCTCTCGAAACAAACCA
>CAZNET010000228.1:0-4935 GCA_964571885.1 uncultured Pirellulales bacterium | reverse complement strand
TATCTGGCTACCGATGTCGTTGCTCTCGACGATATAGGCCTGAGCGGTCGGGAGTTCGCATCGAGGATCCTGCTGCGGATCGTCGATCAGCGGATCGAGGCCGACAAAAAAACGGTTGTGGTATCGAACCTGCCGCTTGAGCGGATCGCCGAGGTTTACGATGAGCGGATCTTCAGCCGGCTGCAGCTTTTCGAGATCATCAAACTCAGCGGCAAGGACCGCCGGGCGGAACTGCGAAAAGACAAAGAACCGTTATCCGGATCGCCTGAAAAGTAGATCTGCCGCGGCGAACGGGTCCTTCCCCGGCTATGATCGATCGCGGTTGCGGGGATGCCGGTTTTCGGGTGCTTTTCAAACTTTTTTTTTCTGATTTGTCAATGACAAAAACCTGTATTCAAAAGTTTGTTTATGGGCTGAAAATGCGGTTTTTGGCGTTTTATCAGCGATGGCTTGATGTCAAGCGGCCGGTTTGTTTTTTTTACGACGAAATCCTCAACGGCGATGCCGGGATTCGGCTGCTTTTTAAAATATTTTTTTATAATTGCCTTGCAATAAAACGGCGGAGGGTATATAAAAAAAGCATGGATGGTCCCGCAAAAAAGGATTTCGAACCGCCGATCATGCTCAAAGATATCATCGCCATGGGTCATAAACGGCTCCGCGATATCTGCTCTGAAAATGACCTGAGAACGGACGGCACAAAGAAGGACCTGGCCAAACGGGTCAAAATCAAATTTCACGGCTCAGACCGCTTTCGGCCTAATAACATTCGCTGCCGGTACTGCCAGCATAAGGCCCTGGTCAAATCGACGGAGACGACTTACCGGCCCGATGGGTCGGCCATTATTATCCGCAGATTACGCTGTACGGGCAAGCACGCCCACACCTACAAGCTGGTCGAAGAAACAAATTAATTTTTTTTTATTTTTTTTCTTGCCAATTTTATTTTCCTGCCGATAATCGATACTGTGAGTAATTTAGATGACATTTCGATTAAATCAAACTCATGGACGGGTGTGGTCTATCCGCAAGGACGATCGCTTCTTTGTTATCTAAGTTGCTCACAACGCCCGTCCGCCTTTTTTATATAGGGAAAAAACATTAATGGATGAAAATATCGAAAATTATACCGCAAAAAACCTATTAATCGCCATGCTTGCTTTGAAAAATATGATTTTAGCAATGTCAGATGATGAAAAGGCGGATTTTCAAAATATGAAGGAGTTTTCGAAACATATAATGAGACTGAGTTATGTAGCTCTTTTGGTTTTTTATAAAGTGTATTTAAATAAAATGGACCAAAAAGATTTAAATAGAACTGATAAAAAATTGAATGAATTCTTAGATAAAAAAATTTCATTAGCCGAATTGGAGATCCATTGGAATGATTACTATGATGGTTCCAACGACACAATATTTATGGGCGAAACAGTAGAAGAGCTGTCAGAATATATATTGAGATTGGAGAATGATATTAATGGAATGACAAATGATAAAAAAACTGAAGAATTGCAAATTGAGCGGTTTGGATATATTATGGGTAATTTGCAATCTAATATCATACGGAAATTTCAAGATATATATATAAATTCGTTTAATTGCAACGGAAACATGGAAATTTTTAAACAGGAAATGTTAAATTCTTTGGATGAGATATATAAAATCAATAATACATTAGAATTAGAAACTCAGTGGAATGATAATTTTGATCTTCAAAAATGGTTTAAGGATAAATGGCGATAGAGATAAAAAATATAATAATGTGCCGGAAGGAACTTGCATGTATGGCGAAACGGATTTCATTTGGTCCTGGTCCGGAACCGTTCCGATTAAAGCGGTTTCGGGGTAAGAATAAAAGCGGGGTTACTGGGGAGCCTGCATCTTCTCGGCTTCCCTGCTTTTATTGCCAGGCGAAAAAAAGTGAATAATTTTTAAAAAAGCTCTTGAAATGGCCGGCAGGAGCGGTCATAATTGAAAACGATGAAAATCTATGAATTCAACATACCGTTAAAAAACTTCCAAGGAAAGCTGATCGGTGACGACGGCTGCGCTTTCATAGGGCGTTCATCAGCCTTGGAAGTTTTTTTGTTTGGAGGTACACCATGTCCAATTTTATTAAATCGATCGCGGAAGAAATACAAAAGGATTTTGTCAGTGCCTATCTGCCAAGCTGGGCCCTGAAGGTGCTGCATTGCTTCAGGGGGCGTTACCTGGCGGCGCTCGAGGCCGGAGAAGGGCCGATCGATGCTGAGCGGCTGATCGAGGCCCTGGGGCCTGAATTTGACCGCCTGGGCCTTGAGCGAAAGCAGGCGGCCTATCTCAGCGGTCAGCTCATCGAGCGGCTGGGCAAATACCCGGATATCCGCCGGGCGGTCCTGGATCAACTGATCGCCGATACCGCGGCGAAGATCCAAACCGCAAGGCCGATCAGCCAGGCCAAGCCGCGGCTGATCGCGATGTATGAGAAACTGGATATCCGGACGAAGCTGCTGTTCGTTCTGCTTGATGAGCTGCGGATCCTGGAGGGCGAAAACATAGAGCGGTTCAGTGAGATAGATGAGCTGCTCTGCGGTGATACAGAAGAACTGATTGACGGTCATCGGCCAGGTCTGGACCCTGAGATTGATTTTCTCATTGAGGCTTACAGCCAGGCCCGGCGTTTGAACGGTGAGGAGGTGAGCCATGAGTAGTAAGATTTGTGTACTATGGCTGCGAAAGCTGGATAAAAAGGAAATTTACTATCTGCGTTTCCGTGAACCGGAAACCGGCAAAATCAAGCGGATCAGCCTGGGCCATGACGATCCGGATCTGGCCGAGAAACAGCGGTTCGCCAAAGAGCTGGAGCTTCGCGGCAATATTCGCGAACTGACCGATCTGAATCTTGCCCGGCTGGTCGCGGTTTACCTGGCGAACAATAACCGCCGGCTGGAGCCGAGCACCTGCCGGCTGATCGAATACAGTTTTGAGGTTTTGATCGAAGCGGTGGGCAATATTCCGGCGAAGATCTTCGGCTTTGCGGAGGCCGAGAAATACCAGAACTTTCTGATCGATTCGGGCAGGTCCCAGGTGACCGCGAACATGTACTGCAAACACTGCCGGGCGGTGTTCTCCTGGGCGGTGGATTCCGAATTGCTTGAGGTTAATCCGTTTAAGAAGCTCAAAATGTTCCGCATCTGCAAAAAGCCGGTGCGGATCCTGGACACCGCCGAATGGCTGTCACTGTACCGGGCCTGCAATGATCTTACCTGGCGGGCCCGCCTGTTAGCGGCCAAGACGGCGGGGCTTCGCTTTTCCGAGATTTTGAATTTAACTGAGAACGATATCGATTTCGGAAACTGGATTATTCACGTTCAGCCAAAACGCGAAGCATTGAAAACCTGGCGATGGGTGGTCAAGGACAAGGATCGCCGGGAAGTCCCGCTGGTAAAGGCCCTGGCGGATCTGCTGCAGCGGATAAGAGAGATCCTGCCCGCCGGCCAGCCGTATTTGTTTCTGCATGAAAGTTGTTATAAAAGAAAAATCGAGTTGATGCGGGCCGGCGCTCTCGATGACCGGCTTCGAGGCAGGCCCGATGAGTCGATGCGATATTGGAGAGAGCTTCACAAGCAAAGCGGTATAAGGCATTTTACTTTTCACGATCTGCGCCGCACGTGTATCACCGAATGGCTGGAATCGGGCCTTGAGCCGCACGAAGTTATGTTTCTGGCCGGTCATAGCGACGTTCAGACCACGGTGAAATATTATGTAGGAAAACGCCAAACACTGATTTCAAAAGCCCGCCAGGCAAGCGAAGCTTTGATCTAAAAAAATGGAACAATTAGAAAATCTTAAAAAGCGGTTTCTGGTTTTATACAAGAAGTACAGGAGGTATGATCCCGGGGGCTTTATTGTGCTATGGACTCGATCCTTGTCGGTTATTCCTGCGCAGACTGCAAAAGATTTGATTATACACAAAGAGCCGCTTTTCGATGCAACTGATCGATCCCTTGCCTATCACTGCAACAAACCCGAACTTTGGGAGTCATTTGTTGATTTAGCAGAGGAAGCCATTTTTGAAATTGAGGAAAAATATAGGTTGGCAGCAGATATACATGAGAAAAGAACGCCGCTGAGAAAATGGCTCGAATACATTTTTTATTGCGGAATATGCCAGCGAAAAGATTTTGCTTACCGACACGTTGATGATTTTGCCGGTGAAGTTCCCGAAATACGTGATCCGCTTCAGGCCTCCATTGATGCAATTGAAACAACGTTGGAAATGATGAAACAGGATGAAAAACCAAAGATCGATCGGGGGCAATTTGATGATGACTGCAAATATCTTAAAGCCTTGTTGAAGTCGTTGGATTGGTCGGATTCCGAGAAGCGATGGTTGGCCCGGCCCGTAGATCCGAAAAAGCCAATAGACCTTCAAAAGCCTGAATGGGAGGAATTGTTCAGGGCGACTGAGTATGTTAAACGTTTATCAGGATTGAGCGGGGAAGTAATTGTCTGTGGCTGGGATGATAATCGATTCCTCGATTTTGCCATCGAGGCCGGCAAGCTTATAAAGTCAAATGTATTTGAAAAATATGGTGTCCCTGAGGGTATGGACCCGGAAATTGCGTGGTGTTATCTTCTCTTTGAAATGTTTCCCGAAAAAACTGTGACTCATCTTTTAGATACGGAGATTTTGCAGAATCCGATACAAAAATCGAAAGAGGCGATTGAGAAACTATTAGAAGATGCTACTGTGAAAATTGATTCACCCGAACCGCCTGATAGAAATATGTCGCGGAAACCAAAACAAAAATTGAAAAAAAACTGGGGATATGCTAAGGATTTTAATAAACACTATGGATGTAATTTGTCCTCTTGGTTGAGTAGAAATTGGGTGGATAACGATGCCGAAGAACAGCCCACAAATAAAGTTCTTCGCAAAGGTAAAAGAGGAAA
>CAZNET010000227.1:0-4939 GCA_964571885.1 uncultured Pirellulales bacterium | reverse complement strand
ACTATCCGGAAGACTACAACAAATGCTTTCTGATGATAAACGACATCAACATGGCAGGCTACACCTACACCACCGCCGTGATTGCTCCTCAAGGAAATGACTTTAAAGGAATCTTTGATGGTAATAATCACACAATTGCAAATTTGGACATTAATGATTTCGGTGCAGGCAATGATTACCTTGGTCTTTTTGGTCAAATTAGAGATCCTAATGCCGAAGTCAAAAACCTGGGATTGGAAAATATCACAATCATCGGCGGCAATGGTTCTCATTATCTCGGCGGCCTGTGCGGAATAAACTCCTCTGGTACGATCGGCAACTGTTATGCGACCTGTTCGGTAACCGGCGGCGGCTATAATTCTGATTCTCTCGGCGGCCTGTGCGGATCCAACGACTATGGTACGATCAGCAACTGCACTGCTACCGGATCGGTGACAGGTGGAACCTATTCTTATTATCTTGGCGGCCTGTGCGGAAGAAACTATTATGGTACGATCAGCAACTGCTATGCTGCCGGATCGGTCACAGGTGGCGATAGTTCTCGTTCTCTCGGCGGCCTGTGCGGAGATAACGACTATGGTACGATCAGCAACTGCTATTCGGTTGGTGACGTAAACGGCATGACTAACGTTGGCGGCTTCTGCGGAAAACAGTATGGTAGTATTGCTGAGATGTCAAATTGTTTCTGGGATACACAAACAAGCGGGTTGACTATTGGATTTAATCTTAGTGGTACTCATCCTGGCGATGTTAATAATGTTGTTGGTCTGACGACCTTGGAAATGTATGATGCAAATAATTATCTCGATGCAGGTTGGGATTTTGTTGGTGAGACTGTCAATGGGCCTAATGATGTTTGGGTTATTAATGACGGGTTTGATTATCCGCAGTTTGCGTGGGAGCGGGTTGATTTGTTTGGGGATGGGTATTCGGTTGATTTTGAAGATTACAGTTGGCTTGCTTCGCGGTGGGACAATTTATGTCTGCGGGAGTATGTTGGCGGTGACATTGACGATGACAGCAGGATCGACTTTAAGGATTACGCCCGGCTTTTGTGTTACTATAATACCGGCCCGTGCGGCTATTGCGGCGGGGCGGACCTGACTTACGATCAGGTCGTCGATAATAACGACCTGGCTGAATTTACATTACGCTGGCTTGAACCTTACGACTGCTACGGTGCGGATATTGATTTCTCCGGCGTGGTGGATTTTAACGATATGAAAATCCTCTGTGATAACTGGCTGCAGTGAAAAAGCCATCAACTGTTAATTGAATTTTGTTTTTTAATTAACCGTGGAAGGTCTCCGGTCTGATTATTCGAGCTGCCCTGATAAAAAAAGACACTCGGATGCAAGCAAAACACCATCCTGCAACAATAATTTCCTCGCGTTCGAACAGGCTTTTTTGTTTACGATGTTTTAGGTTGCGGAGTGCTTTTTTGCGCATAAAAAAAATCAGGACTGGGTCGCGGAGGGAGAGGAGAGAGGAGAAAACCCCAGTCCTGATATTGTTATTTACACTATTAACTTTTTATGTTTCTATTCACTGAGTTCCACATCTGTTATTTATACTCATTATAGCAAAAAAGGTTTTAAAAAAAAGGTAGGAAATCCCTAAAAATTACATAGGCAAATCCTGCATTTTATTGTGAATACACGCTCATTAAATTCGGAATTATGAACCTGTTGTTAGCCAAAGGCAGGCGTTATGTGAAGGAATCGTTACCGCGCGCGGGGTCTATCTATATAAAGATATGGTATATCTACTATATTTATGATTTATAGTGTTTGTGCTGAAATTCATGAATAACATTGCGGCATATTATAAAGGCCGGCCCGTCATTGAATGTTCATTGTTGTTTTTTAAAGCCACTTCGATAATACTGTTTTTTTGTACGGATCGTCCTGTTTTTTCCAGTTCAACCAAAAAGTATCGTTCGCTTCTGCCTTTGAGCCGGCCGTTACTGTTTTCGATTAGAATATTAGCGGTTTCATTAATGAACTGTCGGCGAAATTCAAAACCAAGTTCCAGATCCAGTTGGCGCAGCCGCCTGCTTCGCTGATCTTTTATACGGCTGCTTATCTGGTGCGGCATTTTTTCCGCGGCGGTTCCCTTTCTCGGCGAAAACTTGAAAATATGCATCTTCGAAAAGCCGATTTTTCGGGCCAGAGAAAAAGTTTTTTCAAAATCCGTATCGGTCTCGCCGGGAAAACCAGCGATCAAATCGGTTGTTATAGCAGGGCGGTCGAGTTTTGATTTTACCTTCTCTGCGGTTTCAAGGAAATGCTCGGCGCTGTACGCTCTGCACATTCGTTTAAGAACAGCATTCGAGCCGGATTGCACCGAAAGATGGAGATGCGGCATCATAGTTGGCCGTTCGTTGAATAAATCCAAAAGTTCTTCTGTCACATCGCCCGGTTCGAGCGAACTGAGACGGATTCTTTCTAACCCTTTTATTTGCGATAACTTATCTAAAAGCTCCAGCAGTTTATTCTGCTTTGACCACGTAACGCGTTTCGTAGTGGTTTGGCCGTAAGCTCCCAGAAAAATACCGGTTATAACGATTTCCTTATGCCCGGACTGAACAAGTCGATTTGCTTCGTCCAGTGCCGTTTGGATCGGTTTACTGGTAATGGTAGGCCTGGTTCGCGGAATAATGCAGTAACTGCAGTAACGGTCACAGCCATCCTGGACCTTCAAAAAAGCCCGGGTGTGCCCTTTGAAGGAAGATAATTGAGGTAATTTAGATAAATTGTTTTTATGCTTGATTTTAGTTGCTTTTTTTGCTTTAATATTAATGTGTGTAAAATTGATTTTTGTAGCGTTTAGAACGCTGTTTTCGTGAACTTTACAAAGGCGTTCCAGCGTATAATATAAGGAATCTTTATTTTTGACTACTATGATGTTTTTGGTTTCGTCAAAATCGGATTCCTGGTTTTGAATGACCGGCAGGCAGCCGCAAACGATAATAGTGGCATTCGGACAGAGTTTTCGAGCTTTGCTGATGCCTTGTCGGCTTTTAGATGAAGCAGTATGCGTGATACAGCAGGTATTAACTATAACAAGGTCAGGATGAGCATGCAGGGTGGTTTGGTGATATCCGGAAGCCTCAAGCATTTGCCTGATCTGCTGACTTTCATACTGGTTAACTTTACAGCCTAATGTAGAGATAGAAAAAGTTTTCATAATATGATATAATGTAGCGTAATTGGTAAGGTTTGACAATAATCTATAAAATGACTCGGAAACGAGAGGTTAATTATGGCAATTAAATCCAACAAAGTATGGGCCATCGATTTAGGCAACAATTCCATTAAGGCTTTGCAGTTAAGCGTCGAGAGCGGAAAAGTTGAGGTAATCGATTTCGCGAACATACAACATAACAAGATTCTGGCCGGCAGCGGCATTGACAGTACGGAAAAAGAGGAGTTGCTCGCTTTGAGTCTTCGCCAATTGGTAACGGAGCATGATTTTAAAAAATGCCCCGTAGCCGTTTCAATGTCCAGCCAGAACAGTTTTTCACGCTTTGTGAATTTGCCCCCTGTTGAAGAAAAGCGGATTCCTGAAATTGTTAAATTTGAGGCGGCCCAGCAGATACCGTTTGATATCAACGAAGTTCAGTGGGACTGGCAGTTAATGGGTGAAGATGAAAGCGGCGAACGCAAAGTCGGTTTGTTCGCGATAAAAAGTGATATTGTCACATCCGCTCTTGAATATTACAGCAGAGAAAAGGTACAGGTGGCCTATGTTCAAATGGCACCGATGGCTCTGTACAATTATGCCATGTTTGATGAATTAAGATCCGGCAAATATAAGAAAAATGAAGCGATCGCCGTGATCGATATCGGCACCGATAATACCGATATTGTGATATGTACTGAAAATTCGGCCTGGCAGCGGTCAATCTCGATGGGCGGAAATGCCTTTACAAAAGCCATTGCCGAGACCTTCAAGCTGAATTTTGAAAAAGCTGAAAAACTCAAACGGACCGCTCCGATGAGTAAATACGCAAGACAAATATTCCAGGCGATGAGACCTGTCTTTACGGATATGGCCTCTGAGATACAGCGCTCTGTGAATTTTTATACGACGTCCAATTCCCACGTTAAAATAAACAAAGTAATTGCGATGGGCGGCGGGACGAAAATGAGAGGGCTTTTAAAATATATCCAGCAGACACTTCAGGTTCCGGTTGAAAGGCCTGATGCTTTTAAGCAATTATCGACAGAATCCGGTGTGTCCGTAGCGAAATTTCATGAAAATGTATCGGATTTCGGCATTGTTTACGGACTTGCACTGCAGGGACTTGGTTTGGCAACAATAGAAAGTAACCTGCTTCCCCGGAGCATAGAACGTCAGATGGCCTGGGCCAAAAAGACAAAAGTATTTGTTGCGGCCGCCTCGATATTGCTGATTGTTTCGCTTTGTGCCCTGGGCCGGAGTATTTTAGACAGGAGTCAATATCAAAGTGCCTATCAGCAAAGACAAGAGGTCAAGCAGATTTTAAATTCAGCCAGAAGTGCAAAAAGTGAATTGGAAAAACAGGTCTCTCAAAGCAACCAGAGTCAGCAAGTCATTAAGGAACAATTTGAATTTTTCCAGTCACGCGACGTTATTCCTTTAGTGTATCAATTAATTATTGATGTTTTACCCAACGCAAAGAATAATCCCCAGCAGGCTTCTCTTTACGAAAACTTTGCCAAGGGCAATGTCGAAAAGATTTTGGAAATTCCCCGGGAAGAACGCAGGCAGGTTTTCGTGACATCGATCGACGTAACCTACTCCGATGATGTCGGCGCGATGGGATTTAAAGGAGCGGCATTGAGTTCCGCGGCAAGAGGCATCAAGAAGAAAACAAGAGCCACGGGAGCCATGGTGGACCCCGATTTGCTTGAGTTGGATCCAAGTCTCGGTCTTGAATACGGAATGACGCCGG
>CAZNET010000226.1:0-4940 GCA_964571885.1 uncultured Pirellulales bacterium | reverse complement strand
CGCATTGATGGATTTTAGGAGAAACGCGTTGGGGCGGATGATGCAATCGACGAACCCGTAAACGGCCGCGAGCACCGCCATGTCCTGAAAAAATCCGATGCCCCCGTTAGCGGCGAACAGAGAGTTTACGATCTTTTCGATCTGCTTTGCTTTCGCCGGGTCCGGGGCACGGGAGATGAATTCGATGGGTTTTCCGAAGAGAAAGTCGACCGCGGCGTTGATGCGCCAGGCGATATCATTTTCGATGACAACCTCTTTTCGCTGGATGTCACCGGCCGCGGCCGCGCTGAAAACGTCGGCGGGATTACGGTGATAGACGCCGGTGATGCGGGCGGGAAGGCCGTACTCCTGCGCCTGGATATAGCACCTGCCGGACGCTTCATTGTTTGCCGCCGATCTGTCTGAGATCTGCCGTACCGGATTGGCGTAATAATCCCAGAGCCGATTGAAATGCCTCGCTATCGCCGGTGCTTTCTCGGCGATGAGCCAGTCGAGAAAATCAGGCTCCAAGATCCCGGCGTTCGTCGTATTTTTTTCATTATTCATAGTCAGCCTTTCACTTCGTTTTTCAATTTTCAAATTTTTTGTCTCCCCGTAATTAGCGTCTATTTGCGCGCATGTGCGCTTTTTTACCTATTTTAACAGGGGTGTTTTCGCGGTAACTCTCTGCGTGACATGGAATAAAAAAAATTTTTAAAATTTGGATTTTTGTTTTTAAACCTTTGCCCGTATGTGCGCTTTTTTGCCTATTTTAACAGGCCTTATAGATAAGCATGGTCTTTTAATATGCATAAATCATATCCAAGAAAAGACCCATTCAGGAGCATAGAAACAAAAACTGCACTATTCGGACAAAATAAAGTGTAAATTTTTATTGACATTATAGGACCTTTCTATACAATGGTGTTGCTGTATTTGTATCATACATTTATGGCAGCCATCAAAGTCAAGTTGGGGGTAACCGAGAGGAAACCAGGTGATGGCTCCTCGTTGTTCGTGGCGATATTTCGCCCTGAAAAGGAAATGAAGCTTTGAAGGAAAGACGTATGGTAAAAAAAGGATTCGTCAGCTTACTTATCTTAATCAGCTTTACAGTTTTTAGTTATGGCATCACCCATATCGGAGGCGGCGGCATTCGAGTGATCAACTCTGAAGTGAATGACTGGGTGCAAATCAATTACGAAAATCATAATCCAGCGACGGGTATCATATTGACAGAAACCGGCTTTATCAGTCAATACCTCGATGCCTACGCTGAAAGCAGGGTCCGCATAGAATCCGGCGCGGTGAATATCGAACTGAGGGGATTTAACGACAGTATTATCGATGTCAACGGCGGACACCTGGGATCGATCTTCGCGTCTGATCAGTGCAATCTGCTGATGCTGGACGGTTCGACCACCAATCATTTGATGGCGATCGAGAACAGCGTGGTCACCTTAGGCGGAGGGACCATCGGCACCAATTTGTGGACCACGGGTGACGCACAGGTGATGATTGTCGGCGGTAGGATCAAAGGCGATATTTATGCGGGTCTTTTCGGAGGATCGTTTGACAGAACCCGCATCAGTCTTGAGGGAATCGGTTTTACGGTAAACGGGATGCCGGTGAAATCCGGGGAATCGATCAGAACTTACGCGACGGGGGGTACCGATCCACACGGCCATGCCTGTCTGACCGGCACGATCAGGGGCAGATTACTGACCGGTGATATCATCGATAACACCTTTTATCTTTTCGAGAATTCGGATATCACGTTCACTATCAAAAATGTGCAGCCGGGCGAGATTTTTTATTAATTTATCTTTGAGCCGGCGGTAACTTTTGGTGCTACTCGGTTTGGTAATCCAATACTACTTCATCGAGATCATCGAAACCGCTGTCGATCCTTTGATGGCTGAAGCGCTGTTTTAACATAGCATGGAACCGTTTGATGCGGGCCATTCAAATGTCACTTTTTTCTGATATCGGTAAACTGCGGTCACGCTGTTTTTCCGCAAGGATCTGCCGGATCGCCTGTTCGTATTCCAAACCAAGCATAATGTCATCGAGCACGTCTAATTTCAAACCGATCGCCTCGGTGAGTTTGCGTTCGATCAGCTCCTTTGTATATCTGGAAACGGGCGGAATCGATATTATCAAGAAAATTCCCGAGACTTTGCTGAAAATAAGGTTTTTTTCTTGACATAAGATGTCAGGTATATATACTGAACAGGGTTCCTTGGAGGCATCAAGTGTTATGTGATGTTGATGGAAGAAGAATATCAGTATTACAAAACTGAATCAGGAGGATTTTCATGAAAAGGGGATATTCATTTCTGTTAATCCTCTTTGTTATCTCTTACGGTGTTTCTCTAAATGCCAGCACGATCACGATCGCCGGTCCTGCGGCGGGCGAGCCGGGTTCGTCTGACAATCCCCTGACACTTTCTGATATCATCATGATACCCATATTTACGGACACTGCCTTGCTTGGCTTTGATGTGGTCATTGAAATTGACGGGCCGGGGACGCTGATCCCTCCCTTACCCGATGGAATCATTGATTACGGCTGGGATCCTCCGATATGGATCGAGCCGTGGCCCAATATATCCGAGCCGAACAGAATTGAACTGGCGGGAGGAAGTTTTTCCGGTGTTCAGGGACCGATGATCGCTTATGTGGAACTGCATTGCGACGGACCGGGCGATATTGATGTCACAATCTCACCGGGAGTTGCTTTTGGGGGTTCGTTTGATCTTAATTTCGAAGAACCGGACATCGCCGGTCAATTTGTGGTTTACCAGATTCCCGAGCCGGGGACAATAGTATTGTTAGGATTAGGAATCCTATTGGCCAGCAAAAAAAAGATATATAATACACTGTAAGGAGAAATGAGATGATAATTAAAGGCAAATTATTCATTGCCATCGCGGCGATTGCCTTTTTTGTAAACGTGTGCGATGGTTCGGTAGGGATCACCGATATTGACGTTTCGCCGACGTTGCCGGATGAGTTTGATCCGATTTCTCTGGAAGCTTCGGGCTGGATAGGGTACGCGTTTTATACAACCTTTGATTCTTCCGATTATGTCATTGACGGGACCGACATAACGCTTAATCATTACTTTACGTTTATTAATCCCGGCATGGGATTTCCGGTCGCCGGCGGATGGGACAAGGCCCATCAGATCGGTACGCTGTCTGCCGGAACTTATCAAGTTACGGCAAAGACCTATGAAAACGGCGGCTTGACCGATTCGATGTCCATTTCGTTCGATGTGATCCCTGAGCCCGGGACGTTTACGTTGCTGATTTCAGGTGCTTTCTTTTTGAGAAAAAGAATAAAAAGAGGAGAGTGATCATGAAACAATTCGTTGGTTGTATTTTGATATTCAGTTTATTTGGTACTGTTCAAGCGAGTACGCTTTCATTGGGGGCGCCGTTACCGGGCGAGCCGGGCTCGATGGAGAATCCGCTTGCGACGTCGGATACACTTTTTGTCCCAATCCTGACCGACGAATCTATTATTTCTCTTGAAGTGGTTGTGGAAATTCTAAACGGTCCGGGCTCGATCGTTGATTACATGGACTTTGACGATCTGGCTGCGTACGGTTGGGATCCGGCTTTATCCTTTGCTCCTCTTGTTGATCTTCCAGAAAGTGTGGAATTCGGAGCAGGGAGATTTGACGGCAATTCAGGACCTGAGGTGGGTTTTATTGAAATTCATTGTGACGGTGCGGGTTCAGTCACTGTGCGAATGACAGAGGGTTTTAGTTTCCGCGGCCCATCCATACCGCCATTTCCATCCATTCTCGATGAGATCACGATCTACCAGGTTCCCGAGCCTGGGACGCTGGTATTGCTTGTATCAGGTGGTCTGCTCATAAGAAAAAAGACGCCCGTTAAAAAATAGATTGCCGCGTCGTCGATTTCATTGTCTCCTTACAATGACAATGGGCGTACAATGTCATTTCGGGTGGTGAATGCCCGGCAACAGGCACCTCTTAAAAAATTCTTGCCAGGCTGAGTTGATCCTTTATAATAATCGGCATAGATACAGGAGCAGCTCATGTCAAAAGATAATGAAGAAACGTACCAGAAGCCGGGCAAGCTTAAGAAGAAATTTTACAACAAAGAGCTGCGCAAGCTGCAGATCGAATTGGTCAAGCTGCAGGAATGGATCAAGCACAAAGAGTTGAAGGTGGTGGTGGTCTTCGAGGGACGCGACGCGGCGGGCAAAGGCGGTGTGATCAAGCGGATCACGCAAAGGCTCAATCCGCGTGTCTGCCGGGTGGTCGCGCTGCACACGCCGACCGACCGCGAGAAAAAACAGTGGTATTTCCAGCGGTATGTCGAGAACCTGCCCGCGAACGGTGAGATGGTTCTGTTTGACCGGAGCTGGTATAACCGCGCGGGCGTCGAACGGGTGATGAGTTTTTGCACCGACGAGGAATATAAGGAGTTTTTGAGGACGTGTCCGGAGTTCGAGCGGATGCTGATCCGGTCAGGAACGATTCTGATCAAGTACTGGTTTTCGATCAGTGACGAGGAACAGGAAAAGCGTTTTCAGGATCGACTTAAAGATCCGACTAAACGATGGAAATTAAGCCCGATGGATCTGGAGGCCCGGTCACGCTGGGTGGATTATTCCAGGGCCAAGGACGAAATGTTCAAGTATACCGACATCAAGAAGGCACCGTGGTATGTGGTGAACGCGGACAGCAAGAAGAAGGCCCGGCTGAACTGTATCGCGCATCTGTTGAGCATGATCGAATACGAGGACCTGACACCCGAGACGATCGAACTGCCTCCCCGTCAAAAGAACAAAGGCTACATCCGCCCGCCGATGGAAAGCCAGACCTTCGTGCCGGAAATATATTAATCGTCGCCGGTCACTCGTCGCTTGTCGCTCGTGAGATTACCTGTGAACCGAAACGATATAAGCATAGCAGACACCGT
>CAZNET010000225.1:4249-4947 GCA_964571885.1 uncultured Pirellulales bacterium | reverse complement strand
AGATATGTTTTTACAGGATTGTTTATGAATATTGATAAGAAAGATTTGAGCCAAATGCTTGAAACTGCTATTGTCTCGGCCAGACTCGCGGGTCAAAAGGCTATGGAGGAACTTCAATATATAAAGGTATCCGTTAAAAACGGGGATGAACTCGTGACGCAGGCCGATGAAAAATGCCAGAAGATTATCATCAACAAGGTTAAGGAAACTTTCCCCGACCATGGTTTTATCGCAGAAGAGGGAAGTCAGAGTAAAATATTTAAACAAAATCCGCGTGGCGAAGATGATTTCTGGTGGGTGATCGATCCTATAGATGGAACCAATAATTATTCCAAGAAAATTCTCCTGTTCGGCGTTTCGGTCGCTGTGATGCATCAAGGTGAACCGATTATCGGAGTGATTTTCGACCCCGCGACCGATTCAATGTATACCGCAATCAAAGACGGAGAAGCATATCTCAATGGAAGAAAAATAACCGTCAATGAAGACCCGATCGATCATTTCAACAGTATCGGTCTGGATAGTCATTTTGACGGAGACGTTCCTGCATGGATCAATAGCCTTATGTTAAAGACAAGGTTTCGAAATCTGGGCACCACCGCCCTGCAACTGGCTTATGTTGCTTCAGGCGGTTTAATCGCTACAATTATTACATACCCTAAACTTTGGGACATCGCCGCTGGGGCCGTTATCTGCCG
>CAZNET010000225.1:0-4239 GCA_964571885.1 uncultured Pirellulales bacterium | reverse complement strand
CGAAGCTGGAGCCATTGTGACGGACTGGAAGGGAAATCCGGTTTTCCCTGCAAACCTCCAGGAATATGATGGACAGAAAATTAAAACCCTCGCTGCGAACAAAAAAACACACCCTGAAATTCTGGCCTTGATCGGGTCGTAAAAACCAACTGTCTATTTTTATAACTTTTTTCAAAATCAGGTCTTAGAGTTATAATTTTCGTGGTTTTTTGCTGGAATTCCTTTATTTTTTTTGCTATAATTGCATTATATAAAATTGGGGTTATTAATATTATTCGGCAGGAGTGGTTATGATTAATAGAACCGATTTTCCAAGACAAATTAATATCGTTTTTTTGACAATTCTTGCTTTGTGTGCTGCGGCTTTTTCGCAGCAGGAGCTTTTCAGAGAGGCTTATATCAACAACTGGAAACTCAAAGGACAAACTTCAACGGGCGAGAATTATCAGCTTGTCGGCATTGAAAACGGCAGGCCTGTTTACTATATTACACTGAACAAAACGGCGGGTGAAATCATCGGCGCCGACATTCTTCGAAATGATCCGAATTTTGGTGTTGACGGTAATACCGTTAGTTTGGGCATTTGGGATGCCGGCTGGGTCTATGAGAATCATGCTGAATTAATTGACAGAATAACCCTGTCTGATACCGGTTCCGCTTACAACGATCATGCCACCCATGTCGCCGGGACTATCGGCGCTTCGGGCCTGGACCCGAACGCTGTCGGTATGGCACCAAAGATAAATATCCGCTCGTACGACTGGAACGACGACGTCAATGAAATGCTCGGCGCCGGTGCGACCGCTTCGCTGGCTCCGGAAAAGATATATGTATCGAATCACTCCTACGGTCTCATCGCCGGCTGGCAAGAAGGCATCTTTAAAACGATCGCCGGTGATTTTAATCAGGATGATGTTGTCAACATGAAGGATTATGCCATTCTTGCCGAAACACTGCCAAGCACGTTCGGTTCCGCTGGATTTAATCCCATTTGTGATATCTATCCCTATCCCCAGGGTGATGATGAAGTCAATAATCTGGATCTTCAGCTTTTTGTTCAAAACTGGCTCAGACAGGGTGTGGAGGAATTGTACTGGTTTGGTGTCCGCGGTGAAACCGAGGACAGAAATTTCGGCCGTTACACCGAATTGGCCGCTAAATGGGATAAATTATGTAGTGAAACGCCTTACATGCTGCCCTTCAAAGCTGCGGGCAATGATTGTGATGATGACGCTCCTGCTATTGACGCTAATTATTTATATTTTGAGCCGAATGACCATAATTGGATAGAAGTCAATTATAATCCGGTGTTGGACCCGAACGCACCGAATGATGACGGGCCCGACAGCAATGACTGGGACACCCTGCCGCCGATAGCGACGGCAAAAAATGTCATCACCATCGGTGCGGTGGACGACAGTTGCAATATCACCGATTTCAGTGGTTTTGGTCCAACGGATGACGGACGAATCAAACCCGATCTCGTCGCTAACGGCACCGATGTATTTTCCTTAAATGCTGATGATCCCAACGGCGGTTATGCATTCGCAACGGGAACCAGCTCTGCCTCGGCTTCTGCCGCAGGTGCCGCTGCTTTGGTCACCGAACTCTATGAAAGGCTTTTTGAAGATAATATGAGAGCAAGTACACTAAAAGCCCTGCTCATTCAAACAGCCTTGGATATTCCTCCCTCCGGTCCGGATTATAGAACCGGCTGGGGATTGATACAGGCCGATATGGCCGCTCAGTTGCTTTTGGACGATTTTAACGAACCGAACAGTACGTTTATTATCGAAAATTCCCTGAGCGAAGGCCAAACGGATAATTATACATTTCTGTATGACCCGAATTTTGCTGTCGTCGCGACACTGTGCTGGGCCGATCCTAATGCCGTTCCGCTCGGTGATTCCAACGATCCCAACTTTACGGTTCTTGATAACAATACGCCGATGCTCGTCAATGACCTGGACATGAGGATTGTGAGTGTCGCTGATCCTAATTTCAAATTCAGACCCTTTACGCTCGATCCCAATAATCCCCAGGCGGTCGCTTCGCGGTTTTTGGATAATGACACCGATAATGTCGAACAGGTGTCCTGGCCGTTTTTGGCGCCCGGTGAATATACGGTTCAGATCACCCACAAGGGGACATTAAAAGGCGGTTCTCAGCCGTATTCGCTTGTGCTGAGACAGCCGATCCCAAAAGGTGACATCTGGGTAGGTCAAACTATTAGTGACCCTTGCGCGCCGATAGGCAGTTTTAATAATCCTTATCCAACCATACAGGAAGGTATCGATGCTGCTGCGGCGACGGACCGGGTGATTGTTAGAGACGGGACATATTCTGGGGACGGCAATTACGATCTTGATTTCGAGGGTAAATCCATAACGGTTCAATCCCACAACGGACGGGACAAATGTACCATTGATTGTAATGATTTAGGCAGAGCGTTTACGTTCGATGATGGCGAATCATCCGATGCGATCGTGGACGGCTTTACGATTATTAACGGCACTGTCATTGATATCGATGCCAGTGACGCCAATGATTTCGGCGGTGCCATCTCCTGCACCAACGCAAGCAGCCCGACCATCAAAAACTGCAATATCTATTTCTGTGTCGCAGAGGAAGGCGGCGGCGGGATCTACTGCGGTGACAACAGTAATCCCCTGATCACCAACTGTGACATCAGCGGCAACCCGACGACCCTGTTTTATTTCGATGTCAACAAGAAAGGCGGCGCGATCCTGTGTGAAAACGCCAGCCCGACCATTTCCAAATGTGATATCGTCGGCAACGAAGCCTATGGGCCCGGCGGCGGCATCGCCTGTGTTAACAGCAGAGCGGTGATCATCGACTGCAATATTTTCGACAATGTCAGCAGCTCGATCTCAAGTGATGTCCTCAACGAAGGCGGCGGCATCTATCTCGAAGAAGGCAATCCGTCCGTCATCGGCTGCTGGATACAGGACAATCTCGCCAATAACAGCGGCGGCGGCATCGCGGTGATCAAAGGCGAAGATATAGAATTGATGGAAGACGTACTCGATCTGGACCGGTACTGCTGCGGCAGTATCAATATCAGGGATTGCCTGATCATCGGCAATATCAGCGGATGGACCGGGGGCGGCATCTTCAGCACCGGTTCCGAGGACCTTGTCAGTATTAAAAACTGCATTATCGCCAAGAACCTCGGCCTGATCTCCGGCGGGGTATCCACCTATCTCGGCAGCGTCTCGATGATTGAAAACTGCACCATCACCGGCAACCGGGGCATGTCTTCGTTCAATACCGGCGGTATCCGATGCGTGTTTGGCGGCAGCTATGTCAAAAACTCGATACTCTGGGGTAACAAAGGCGATCAGTTGGCCGGTTACTTTACGATCTTCGAGGACGTCCCCGAAGATATCAGCGATCCGAACCATATTCGATTCGCGTCGGTCAGCTACAGTGACATCTTTTTGCCGGATGTGAATGATCCGAATTATCCGACCGAATGGCCGGGAACGGACAACTTAAATAACGATCCGTTATTCGCCAAGCCCGCCTACTGGAGTGACGAAGAGCCCTTTGACATTCACCTCAAAAGTGAATTCGGAAGATATAATCCGATCGACCCCAATAACTGGATCCTCGATACAGTAACGAGCCCGTGTATTGACGCCGGTGACCCGGCCTCGGACTTTTCATCGGAGCCCCTGCCCAACGGCGGCCGGATCAATATGGGCGCCTACGGCAACACCCAACAGGCAAGCAAAAGCTCAAGCTGAAAAAATATCTCCGGCCGTCTGTCTGAAATCGAAGAATGTGCACATCGATTCGAACACACCGGCTCCGAAAATTTCGTTGACAAAGACCGCGGATATGGTACAACGTTTAATTATGAAAGCGTTTTTTGACAGCGATATTATGACTCAGGCCGGAACGGCCGGTCTTACGTGGGAGCCGAACGGGATGTTGAGTGCCGGGCTGGACAGTTTGGAAATGACCTATAACGGCGATTATAAGCTGCAAACCGCCGAAATCGGAGATATTACCGTCCATATCAAGTATGATCCGATGGGTAACCGTGTCTGGAAAAGAATCGATGACGACGGTACAATAACAGACGCCAACTATATTGTCGATATCTCTTCGGGTTTGCCTGTGATTTTGTGTGAAATAGACAAAGACGGCGATTTGGTTAATTCCTATATCTACGCCGACGGCCAGATTCTGGCAAAATGCGATCATACCGGG
>CAZNET010000224.1:0-4964 GCA_964571885.1 uncultured Pirellulales bacterium | reverse complement strand
TGTCAAACATTGTGACCTCGATTTATCAACCCAAAGCGATCGTAACCGGCGACATCAACGACGACGGCGAAATCGACTTCAACGACCTCGATCTGCTGACCAGACAAATAAACCAAAAAGCCAACTGGTACAAGCAGTAGCTAAATCTTCAATAATCTGGAATATTCAAAAATTCTGAATTTGACTTTTGCGCTAAAATGTTGTATAAATATTTTTGATATACGTTTATAAAACGTAATATGGGAATAATAATACAAGAAAAAAAGAAGCGGTTGAAGGTATCAATATAGACGGCCCAAAATTTAAGAGTTGCCCAAAAACAACTTAAGGATTCCCTGGTTCTGCTCTACTTTAAGACAAATTCCACAACATTAGATCTCAATGTAAATACATCATTTGGATCAAAGGAATCCTTTGAAAAAATAAGCGTTGGATATATAACTTGATTTTTTCCTGGCTTTGAAAAATTCTTTCAAGTAGAAACTTTCTACTTGGATGCAGCGGGGCGTTTATTAATTGTTTTGCCGGGCAAAAATGTATTTGATTTTGGTGTGGATTATGGTAAAAATATATCGAATTATTGTTTGTCTTAAATGGAATTTCGTCCCTGCTTAAAAGGAGCAGGGATAAGCTTTACGGGAATGACATTGTTTTTATATCAGTCGTGTTTTTTCGGGATTGTTAGATGAAGCAGGTTGACAGAATCAAGAATACGGATGTTTTGGTTGAGGCTCCGGCTTCGAAGGCTCATACGCTTCGGGCCTTGATCATCGGGTCGCTGGCCAAGGGGCGGACGGTTATTCATCGCCCCCTTCTGGCTCAGGATCAGATAAACGTTGTTAATTGCCTAAAGAGCCTCGGAATCGAGATCGAGCAGCAGGGCGATACGGTCGTTGTGCAGGGCGGCGGGGGCGTTTACTATCCTAAAACCAATGAAATCGATGTGGGCGAGTCAGGCGTTGGGATGAACTTTTTGACCTCGGCTGCGAATTTTTCCTATAAGCCGGTCGTGATCACCGGCTCAAAGCGCATCACCGAAAGGCCCATCGGCGAAGTCGTCAAGGGATTGCGTCAGTTAGGCTGTCGAATGGAGTATCTCGAGAACGAAGGATTTCCGCCGATCAAAATTTCGGGCGGCGGCATCAAAGGCGGCTCGGCCGAGATCAGCGGAGCCAAATCATCGCAGTATTTCAGTTCGATCGCAATTTCGTCACCCTATGCAGATAAAAATGTCATGCTTTCGTGTATCGATGAAATGACGGAAAAGCCTTATTTCAATATTACCCTGCAGATGATGGCCGACTTCGGTGTCAGCGCGAAAAACGAAGACTATCAGAGCATCAATATCCTTTGTAACCAATACTACAAAGGCAGGGAAGTGACGATCGAGGGCGACTACAGCAGCGCCTCGTATTTCTTTCTGGCAGCGGCTGTCTGCGGGACGAAAGTCACCGTAACGGGATTACGGCCCGACACCATGCAGGGCGATAAGGGATTTCTGGATTTCCTCGAAGCGATGGGTTGTGATATAAATCAAAACGACGACGAGGTTGTTCTCAGCGGAAACGAGCTCAAGGCGGTCGAGATTGACATGAGCGATATTCCGGATATGGTACCATCAGCGGCGGTGGCGTGTGCGTTCGCCGAGGGAACCAGCAGGTTGTTCAACATCGGTCATTTAAGGCACAAAGAATGCGACCGGCTTGCGGTCACGGCCGGCGAACTGGCCAAAATGGGCGTTAATGCCCGCTGTGACGACGATTCGCTGATCATTGAAGGCACAAAAAACGCCCGCGGAGCACAGATCGATCCCCATAACGACCACCGCATCGCGATGAGTTTCGCCGTGGCAGGGCTCGTCACAGGCGGTCAGCGGATAGAAAATGAAATGTGTGTGGCAAAATCCTTTCCAAATTTCTGGGAAAAGTTTGAACTTTTCTCAAAGTAATCTATAATGCCTACTAAATAACTCTGTAATTCCCGTCGGACAATGGGAATATATACCTGGATCGTCTATGCCCGTCTCGGCGGGCATAAAAAATAAAGTCGCTTAAAATAAAATGTTAACTATTTTCTCAGGAGATGTTGTAAAATGATAGGTTGTCATATTGGTCGTTTTTACCAGGTAACCGTCGCGGGCGGTTCGTATCAGGAAGGTCTGACGGTGGTGGTTCAGGGTCATCCGCCGGGCATGGTGATCACCGAGCAGGAAATCTACGGCGATCTGCTTTTACGAAAACCGGGCGCCGATGAGCTTTCCAGTCCCCGGAAGGAACCGGACCTGCCGGTCATCTATTCGGGTTTGAATGTGGCCGACACGGTCGAAGGCGCCGGCAACAAAAATCACACCAACGGCACACCGTTATCGATTTTAATCCCGAACCTCGACAGGCACTTTATTCACATCAAACAGTACCAGGACACCAACCGCACCCCGCGTCCGGGCCATGCGTCTTATGCGACGTTCCAGAAGTATGGGCCGAACGATGACGCCATCGGTGCGGGATTATTCAGCGGCCGGTATACCTCGACGCTCGTGGCCGGCGGCTATATCGCCAAGAAAGTGCTCAAAAGCTTTGGTATCGAAGTCTTCTCATTTGTCAGAGAACTGGCGGGCGTGAAATGCCCGGATATTGAAGAGAAAACCGCATTCGATTATACCGAGCGATATAAACAGATGCGAAAAGATTATGACAGCTTCTATCAGGAAATATACGTCAAGAACCGAATTCATATGGATATGCGTTTCCTCGAAAAGACCGCGGTTTTGACCCAGGTGGAACAGGAGATCGAAGAGATTCGGGCCAAGACGCCGCATATGGACCCTGCCCAGATCAAGGACAAATACGGCGTTCATTATATCGTCAACTGCCCGGATGTTGACGCCGCCCAGGCGATGGTCGATGCGACGAATAAAATCAGCAGCACCGGCGATTCTGTGGGCGGTACCGTCGAAGTGGTGGTCACCGGTGTCCCTGCCGGTCTCGGTGAGCCGGTCTTCAATAAGATGGACGGCGAACTGGGCAGGATGCTCGGCATCGGAGCGATCAAAGGTGTCGAGGTCGGTGCGGGATTCGCGGTCAAAGATATGACCGGTTACGGATGTAACGACCAGATGCATTCAAAGGACGGTAAGGTCTATTTCGACTCTAACAATGCCGGCGGCATCACCGGCGGTGTCACAACCGGACAGACGATCGTCGCCAGACTCGCGGTTAAGCCGACGCCGACGATCGATAAGCAGCAGGAAACGATCGATAAATATACACTTGAAAATACCAAACTGGCGGCGATCACCCGGCGCGACCCGACGATTGTCGCGCGGGTCTGGCCCGTGGCGGAAAATTACACCGCAATGGTCGTACTCGATAATCTGATCGCCCAGTTGGGATATAAAGCGGTGATGGATAAGATCCGGAACTGACATACAAATGTCACTGTCATTGCGAGGAATTCCGAAGCAGGATTTTTTGACATGGCTGAATTAAAAATAAACAAAGCCCCGGCTTCCTGGCCGGGGCTTTCGTTATAAATACGTTCCAGTCGTGAGGGGGGAAACGACCGGAACGAGGGTGGTTATCAATACAGCATCGGTAACTCTTCTGACCATTGGGTCATTTGCCCCGATTCATCACGGGCTCTGACTTTGAATGTCAGCGATTGACCGCTTCTTCCGATGAGAACGATATACGTGTTTTCAGCGATCCAGCCGCTGTCAAAGTCCGGATTCGAACACTTGAAGTAATATTCCACAGCGCCTTCGCCTGTCGTTGTCACCGCAGTCATTTCAGCAAAGTAATTGAACGGACCTGTTCCCGTCTGGACCGGACCTGATTCCCACTCACTGGGGTTCGGTTCGATCAGGGCTGTCGGTATCGTAATCACCAGGAAAGAAGACCAGTTGGTGACATTAAAGTTCGGAGAGGTATCTCTCGCTCTGACCTGATACCGATAGGTTTCTCCCGGTATAACCGGGACAAAGTCGTCCAGCCAATTGGTATCATAGATCCAGCCGCTGTTCGCTCCCGGGAAATCAACATTCTGGAAGTAGTACTGAACGCCGCTCGTATCGTCCGTTGCTTCGGCTGCGATCATATTGATTCCGTTAACATCGAACGAGTAACAAGGATCGGCCGCCCACTGCATCGGGTTCGGTGTCGGCGGCGTGAAATCCTGCATCGCCATGTCGGTTAAGGCCGATTCGATGGTGGACCAGTCTGTTGTATTTTCAAAGGCCGATTTATCTCTGACTCTGAATCGATATTCATAGGTGGTTGACGTCGAAAGTTCCGTATCCTCATAGGTCCGGCTGTCCTGCCATCCGCTGTCGTGGCAGTTTCCGGTGACACAGTCAAAGAAATACTCGACACCGGAACCATAAGAATCAGATGCCTGCTGTGCGGTCATCGAAACCGATGAATTGCTTGTCGGATAGGGTTTTGTTTCCCACAACGGCGGATTGGGTGTCGGTGCGGTTGTATCACCCATCAGCCAGCAGTTGATAATGAACGCGTAATCCTCGAAGTCCGCCGTACCGTCGAAGTTAAAGTCGGCGCCGCTGCACCATGCGTTCGTGCTGTTGCAGTTCCCCAGCCAGGCGATTGATAAAAATTCCTTCAGATCTCTGAAATCGATCAGTCCGTCTTCGAAGAAATCGCAGAGTTTGCATAACTGATCCATATCGGTTGGACCGGCGGGATAATGATATCCCAGATCGACAAGTCCGCGGTCCTTGAAACCGTCGGTTCGTGTCGAGTAGTCGCTGAGCCTGATCGAATGATTCGGCGAAATGATATTCGACGCGAAATCACTGCCCGCATCAACGCAGGGACTGTCGTTGTCACTTTGTCCCAGCGCTTCGTGTTTGAGCCTGTAACCGTTGATGAACAGCGGATTTTCAAAAATGTTCATTGTCGCCGGGTCAAACTGCTTTGTCGTCGAATTGTAATCCACGATAATGCTTC
>CAZNET010000223.1:0-4967 GCA_964571885.1 uncultured Pirellulales bacterium | reverse complement strand
TGGCCGCGTTACCGCCTTTATCGACGCTGCACAGTTGTATTTGTATGGGAGCGGGTGTGACGCTGCATGAAGGATTGCGTCGCGCGTTACCGAATGAAAAAATTGTTGGCATCCTCGGTGATTCGACGTTCGTTCATTCAGGTGTTACGGGACTAATTAACGCTGCTTACAATAAAGTTAAGGGCGTTATCATTATCCTCGATAATTCTATTACAGCCATGACGGGCGGTCAGCAGCATCCGGCAACCGGGCTGACGATTCGAAATGAACCCACCAAAAAACTCGACCTTGAAAAGCTCTGTCAAAGCTGCGGTGCGGACTATGTGGACGTGATCGACCACAGTGATATTAAGGCTTTTGAAAAGCTTGTTACCAAAAGAGTCAACCAGGATGCTCTTTCTGTGATCATCGCAAGAAGTCCGTGTCGAATGATTGAAAGAAGCCGGGAAGCGGTGCCGGTTTATATTGAAGGTTTATGCAGAAAATGCGGCCTTTGCCTGCAGATTGATTGTCCGGCTTTAACTGAAAGAGAGGACGGTTATATCACCATTGACGGTCATATGTGTGTGGGTTGTAATCTTTGTGTTGAAGTTTGCCCCTTTGGAGCATTAAAGAAAAATGAGAAATAGTGTTTGTAATATCGTATTCGGCGGTGTCGGCGGTCAGGGAATTCTGAAAGCATCAGAAATTTGCGCGACGGCCGTACTTCATGACGGGTATCATGTAAAAAAATCAGAAGTTCACGGTATGGCACAGCGGGGCGGTTCGGTGGAATCCCACGTTCGGTTCGGCCGAAAGGTTTACTCGCCTCTTGTCGAAACAGGTAACGCAGATTATTTAGTCTGTTTTCATCAAGCTGAGCATCAACGATTAAAACCCTTTTTAAAACAAAAGGGAACGGATCTTACCTTTTATCTGCCGCAAGCATTAGAGGCCATTACAAATCCGCGGCATTTGAATACCTTTCTTGTTGGCATTTTGTCGGGATATTTGGATATTAAAGAGGAAAACTGGACAAAGGCTTTGGAGAGTGTCTTCTCAAAAAAATTAGTCGAACAAAACCTGAGGGTTTTTTTTGATGGAAGGAGTATCAGTCGAAAATGATATGGAACGAAAAAATAGAGTGTATGGATCTCGATGAATTGAAAAATATTCAGTCCAAGCGTCTGGGCGAACTTGCCGCTTATGTTTACAAACACTGTCCTGTTTATAAAGAGAAATTTGACGCTGCCGATGTTTCTCCCGATGATGTTAAAACGATCGATGATATTGTCAAGCTTCCGTTTACAACGAAGGAAGATATGCGGGACAATTATCCGTTTGGCTTGTTTTCCGTTGATCGAAGCAAAGTGGCCGAAATCCATGTTTCCAGCGGCACGACCGGTAATCCGACGGTTGTCGGTTATACGAAAGAAGATATTGCGTTATGGTCGGATGTAGTGGCCAGGGCCTTGTGTTGTTCAGGCGCAGAACCCGGGGACAGGCTTCAGAATGCCTATGGTTACGGGTTGTTTACAGGAGGTCTTGGTTTACATTATGGTGCGCTGGAAATGGGGCTTACCGTCATACCGATGTCGGCGGGACAAACGAAGAGACAATTAAAGATCATGCAGGATTTTAAGCCGAGGATTATATCCTGCACTCCCAGCTATGCCCTCTATATCGCGGAAGAAGCGAAATCCATGGGACTCGATCCGCGACAGAGCAGTTGGGAGATCGGTATTTTGGGCGCTGAACCATGGAGTGAATCAATACGTAACGATATTGAACAGGAATTGAATATCCTGGCGACTGATATTTACGGGCTTTCTGAAATAATTGGGCCCGGCGTATCCCAGGAGTGTTCCTATAAAGACGGTTTGCATATTTTTTCCGATGTTTTCTACCCGGAAATTATCGATCCCGAAACAAATCAGCCCGTTCCTGAGGGTGAAGACGGGGAACTTGTCATAACGACATTGACCAAACAGGCGATCCCGTTAATTCGTTACCGAACTCGGGACATTGTCAGTATCGATAACAGCAAATGCCGCTGCGGCAGAACCAGCCCAAGAACCAGTAAGATCAAAGGACGAACGGATGATATGATCGTTATCAAGGGCATCAATGTCTTTCCATCTCAGATTGAAGATGTGCTGCTGGGTATTGAAGGCGTTCAGCCGTATTATCAAATTGTTGTTGACAGAAAAGCTCATCAGCTTGACGAAGTTGAAGTTCTTGTGGAAGTTGATGAAAGGATTTTTTCCGACGAGGTAAAAGTGCTGAATCAGCTTCAAAGAAAGATCAAGAGCCAGATCGATTCGGTGCTTTCCATCGGCGTAAATGTTACCCTGGTCGAGCCTAAAACGATCGAAAGAAGTATGGGAAAATCAAAAAGGTTGATTGATAAAAGAACTTTATAAAAAGGTGTAAAATGAAGATTAACCAGATCTCAGTTTTTTTGGAAAACAGAAAAGGAAGGCTTTTAGATGTATGTTCACTGCTTGGCAACCATGATGTGAATATTCGTGCTTTGACGATCGCGGAAACAGAAAGCTTCGGTGTTTTAAGAATCGTTGTGAACAAACCGGATGTCGCGATGAAGGTTTTAAAGGAAAACAACTTTGTCGCCAATGTCACCGATGTTATCGCGGTTGAGATCGGAGACAAACCCGGCGGGTTGGCTAAAGTACTGAAAGTGCTCTCCGACCATGATGTGAATATTGAATATATGTATGGTTTTGTCGAAAAATTCAGTGAAAATGCATTGTTAGTGTTTCGGTTCGAAAATACCGCACAAGCCCAAAAGATTCTATCAGAAAGTGATATAAAAGTTGTAACTGAAAAAGAGATCATGGGTTTATGACACCGCTGGGGGATAAAAATTTGCTGGATTATTTGAAAGAGTGACATGCAGACAGCGTATTGGAACAAAGATATAGAAACGGCGGATAGAAAAAAGCTGGAAGAAATTCAGCTTCAGCGACTGAAGGAAACTGTTGTATGGGCGTTAAAAACACCTTTTTACAAAAGAAAACTCGGCAAAGTCGGTATCACATCCGGAGATGACATAAAGTCTCTGGAAGACCTGAAGAAAATTCCGTTTACGACCAAAGACGACCTTCGGCAAAATTTTCCCAAAGGATTATTGGCGGTGGATATGGAGCAGGTCGTACGAATCCATTCATCAAGCGGGACCACCGGCATTCCAACTGTCATTTACTTTTCCCAAAACGATCTTGACAACTGGACCGATCTGGTCGCGCGGTGCATTGTGGCGACGGGAGCCGAACGCAACGATGTGTTTCAGAACATGATGACGTATGGCCTTTTTACCGGCGGGTTGGGCCTGCATTACGGGGCGGAAAAATTAGGCATGGCGGTAATTCCGGTCAGCAGCGGCAACACCATTCGCCAGGTACAGATCATGAAAGACTATCAAACGACTCTTGTTCACGCGACCCCGAGTTATTTGCTGCATATTCATTCTATTTTACAAAACGGCAAGATTCGTTTAGATCATTTAAATCTCAAAAAAGCTTTTATCGGGGCCGAACCTCATTCCGAAAACACGCGTCAGAATATCCAGGAGCTTTTTAATATCGACGCTTACAATTCTTATGGTTTGAGTGAAATGAACGGCCCGGGCGTTGCTTTTGAATGTGTATACAAGAACGATATGCATATCTGGGAAGATGCGTATATTGTTGAAATTGTTGATCCTGAAACCGACGCATTGCTCGAAGAAGGTCAGCAGGGCGAAGTGGTGTTAACTAATTTGATACGTCACGCGATGCCCCTGCTGAGATATCGTACGCGCGATATTGCTTTCATGCATTCCGGGCCATGTGAGTGTCAGCGAACGCATCGACGTTTGTCCCGCATAACCGGCAGAACGGATGACATGCTGATTATCAACGGCGTCAATGTATTCCCGTCGCAGATCGAAGAGGCGGTGATGAAAATTCCGGAGGTCGGTACAAATTATCAGATCTGTGTGCAGAAGGAGGGAGCCCTTGATAAATTGATTGTCAACGTTGAAATTTATTCTAAAATGTTTAAGGGAACCGCTTCACAACTTGACACGCTCAAGCACAGGATCAAAGAAGAAATAAAAGCTTCGATTGTTATCAGTCCGACCATCGTATTACATGAACCTGGATTTTTACCTGTTTCTGAGGGTAAAGCAGTACGCGTGATAGATTCAAGAGAGGCTTTGTAGGAGATGTCTCATGGCTAAACAGCTTAATATATTCATTGAAAACAGGCCCGGCAGACTGGAATCGGTCACCAAAAGCCTGCTTCAGTGCAAGATCAACGTCCGAGCATTCGCGTTGCAGGATCGTGGAGATTTTGGATTGATGAAGTTGATCGTGAACCATCCTGACAAGGCGTATCTTGAAATGGCCAATATGAATTTCGCATGTGCCCTTAAGGACACGCTGGCAGTATCGATACCCGATCAGGCGGGGAATCTTCATAAACTTATGACCGCTTTGGCACAGAATCAGATAAATGTCGTGGATGCTTACGGATTTGTTTTGCAGCCTGAGCAAAAGGGCGTATGTTGTCTCGAAATAGATGATCTGCAGAATACAAATGCCGAGGAGGTAGTGAAAAAAGCGGGTTTCACTGTACTCGATGATGAAGAACTCTATGACTTGTAATCGGATTCGGAGCGACTGTCAGAAAATACCTGTTTTTAGTTTAGGCATTTGGTGTTCCCTTGCAGACCGATCTCGCCGGCGGCGAATAATTTGCCTTTCCATTTTTTCCTGACGGATTTTGCTTTCATATTCAGAACACTTCTAAACGGAAGAACTAAAACCGTTGCCGCGATCAATATTGCCGGTACTATCCACATGAAAGGATTCATCAATCATTGGGCAAGATCAACGAAACAAAACTCCGGTTTGGGATATTTAACAATTATAGATTAACCCCTGTGCCGCCGAAAACATTTTCGCCTTCCCACTTAATGATCCAGG
>CAZNET010000222.1:0-4974 GCA_964571885.1 uncultured Pirellulales bacterium | reverse complement strand
TGACGGCAAAACCGGAACTGCAAGGCGGTGCGGAGGACTATCTGCATGAAGCCGCCAAGGCTGACTCGCCGGATTCGTTGACATTTTATGACCCTGACAATGACGGCAACAGCCTTGGAAGTCTTGGTGTGCATGAGCACTGGAACAATCCGGTCGATAAACAGTATTCGCGCAACCTCGGTACAGCGGATGGCATTGAACTGATAAAGCTGCCTTCCCAATCCACGGCAGATTTCAATCTGGATAATACGATTAACTTTTTGGATTATGCCCACTTTATGCTGTCGTGGCAAAGTTCTGTCGGCGATGAAAATTACAATCCATTGTTTGATGTTGCGGAGCCTGCTGATATCATTGATGAAAATGATCTGGCTTATTTAACGGCTGACTGGCTCAAATAAGATTTGATCAAGTGGCTTACAATTTGATCGTTGAAATTTTTCTTACGGCGCTTTGATTACGCGTCGGCAATAGGATAGCACCCAAGATAAGGATTGCTTAAAAGCATTGCAGCCAATATTTTGCCAACAATACAAAATCTTCAAAAGTCACTCGGCCGCTGTAATTGAAGTCACACTCTCCGCACCAGTTTGGTTCCCGGCATGGGCTGCTAAGCCAATTGAATGTGAATACTTTCAGGTCTTTAAAGCTCACGCATTGATCACCGTCAAAATCGCCCGTTATCGCCGTAAAAGAATTTATCCTGGAAAAAGTGCGTGTAGCTCCGTCATTTTTGCTTCGTGCTGAAACAATAGCGGTATCGCCTTGTTCGCTATACTCGGCTGGAAAGCTTACGACGACATCGATGTCATTGCTTTGTCCGGGTTCGAGGACCGGGCTTTCTGTGACGCTTGTCAAGACAGGCCATTGATTGCCTTCAGCGAAAAATTCATACTGGTCAGAATTTTCTGAAAGATTGGTCAACGTCAATGTTACATTTGTTTCTATTCCGGGATAATACGTTTGTTCGATCATTGCCGGTGTCAGTGAAAAGCCTGCGTCCAGGTCGACGGTCCAGCGGGGCTCTTCCAGCATGGACGGTCCCCAGACGTGCGACCAGGCATTTTGATTATTCTTTAAATATAATTCAAAGAAAGCTGTCAACAGATGTCGGGTGATCGTGAGCTGTTCCGATCTGCTGATCGAGCCGTTGTCGCAGAATATCATATCCGAATCAAGAAAGCCGCAATGATAACCGCCGATGATTATCGGCAACTGTTTCGGAGCCTTGCCGTTATCATACATTAACTGACCATGCGAACTTACAGGAACGATAGCATCATCACTTCCGCAAATCAGTGACACAGGGGCCGTTAAAAATGCCATGGCGTCTATCGCGGAAGGATTGGTTTCCGCGGCTGCGAGGTTAGCTACCGCCTTTATTCTGCTGTCGTCTGCTGCTGCGAGAATACTGCATCCGCCGCCCATCGAATGTCCCGATAAACCTAATGCCGCTTCGTTAACGTTTTGATAGAGAAAAGATGAAGGGGTGTTATTTTCTGCTGTCAGCCAGTCAAGACAATAACGCAGATCGTTCGCAAAATTTTGATGATTCGGGAACAATTGCCCGCCGGAACGCGAAGCGATCACGTAATAACCCCATGAGCTCAGATGCTCGTATGTAGAGCGGTATTTATCAGGATTTGTCAGAAATCCATGGCCGAAAGAAATGCCCGGATAAGGCGCTGCATTCGGATCCAAAGCAGTATTTTCGCCGGCGGTCTCGGCTGGATAATAAAAAAGTGCTTTAAAAGAAGAACTGTTGGGACGCGTGATGTCGATTTCAATCCAGCCGGGTGCGTAAGGGCCTGCATTCGAAAAATCCTCGCCGCAGACAAGTGCGGGGATCAGTATCCCCAACATAAAGCTTAAAAAAGCCCTTTTCATAGGCTTTATTATACGTATTGCTTACGCACTAATCAAATCATTTCTTAAAAATGGGATAAAATGGGTAAGATGAAAATGTTTGCATTGTGTTCGGGAAAGTATATACTGTTTGTTCGTGCCGGGATTGGTCGGCGGTGCGTTGAATGATTAAATCGAAAGGACGCTGTAATGGCTCAAAAGGATATCGACATAGAACGGATAAAAAGACTCATCGATCTGATGAAGGACAACGATCTTGTCGAGCTTGAGATCGCTCACGATGACGACAAGATCCATCTGAAGCGTTCCTCGGGTCAGCAGCCGTTTACGGCGATCCCGATGATAGGTCAGCCGGCCGGAGCAGCCGTGCCGTCATCGCCTGCAGCAGGTCCTGTCGAAACCGCTCAGCAGGGCGGCGAAGCGGACGAGGGGCTCGTGGATATCACCTCACCGATCGTGGGTACGTTTTACGCCAGGCCGACACCGGATTCGGAGCCTTTTGTGGAGGTCGGTTCGCCGGTCGAGCCATCGTCGGTGGTGTGCATTGTCGAGGCGATGAAGGTGATGAACGAGATCAAGGCGGAAGTCAGCGGCACGATCGAGAAGATCATGGTGGAGAGCGGCCAGGCGGTCGAATACGGGCAGGTGCTGTTCAAGGTCAAACCGGATTAATCCCATTGACAGGATAACGATATGTTTTCGAGAATTTTAATTGCGAACCGCGGCGAAATCGCATTGAGGATTATACGGGCGTGTCACGATCTGGGGGTCGAGGCGGTGGTGGTCTATTCTGAGGCGGACAAAAACGCAGCCTATCTGAAATTTGCTGACGAGGCGATCTGTATCGGGCCGGGTCCCTCGGCGGAGAGTTATCTGAATATCCCGCGGATCATCAGCGCGGCCGAGGTGGCCGATGTTGAGGCGATCCATCCGGGTTACGGTTTTCTGGCAGAGAATATTAATTTCGCGCGGATCTGCCAGGACTGCGGGATCAGTTTCATCGGTCCGCCGGTCGAGGCGATGCAGCTTTTGGGTGACAAGGTCGCGGCGAGGAAACTGGCGGCTGAGGCGAAGGTGCCGGTGGTACCGGGGTCCGAGGGACAGATCGAAAAAGAAGACGACGCCGTGAAGATCGCCAACGAGATCGGTTACCCGGTTATTATCAAGGCGGCGGCGGGCGGCGGCGGCAGAGGCATGAGGCTGGCTCATAACGATATCAGTTTCCGCACGGCGTTTTCGGCTGCCAGAGCCGAGGCGGACGCGGCATTCGGGGACAGCACGGTATATATCGAAAAGTTTATCGTCGAGCCGCGTCATGTCGAGGTGCAGATCATGGCAGACAAGCACGGTAATGCGCTGCATTTTTACGAGAGGGACTGTTCGGTGCAGCGTCGTCATCAGAAGATGATCGAAGAATCCCCATGTCCGGTACTCGATCAGAAGACACGCGAGCAGTTATGTACGGCGGCGCTTCGGATCATCAAGCATGCCAGTTACCATAACGCCGCGACGGTTGAGTTTCTGCTGGACAAAGACAAGAATTTTTATTTTATCGAGGCCAATACACGGATCCAGGTCGAACATCCCGTTTCGGAGATGGTCACCGGCGTCGATCTGATTCAGTGGCAGTTGAAAGTTGCCAGCGGCGAGGAACTGACATTAAAACAGAAGGATATTCCGCTGAACGGTTCGGCGATCGAGTGCCGGATCAATGCCGAGGACCCGGAGAATAATTTTTCGCCGAGTCCGGGGACGATCGAGAAGTATATTCCCGCGGGCGGACCGGGTGTCAGGCTGGATACGCATATTTATCAGGGCTATACGGTGCCGTCGAATTACGATTCGATGTTGTGCAAGCTGATCGTTCATAAACCCAGCCGCACCGAGGCGATCGATACGATGAAGCGGGCACTGAACGAGTTTGTGATCAGCCCGATCAAGACGACGATACCGGCTTGTTACAATATCCTTTCCCATACCGCATTTGCGAAAGGCAGGATCGACACCGGTTTTGTCGAGCGAAATTTGTAATTTTTGTTATTGCTCCAGTGCGATCAAATCTTCGAGTGTTTGCCGTTTCCTAATGACGATGAATTTGTCTTCATCGACGAGCACTTCGGCAGGCATAGGACGCGCGTTATAATTGCTTGCCATGGTAAACCCGTAAGCTCCAGAGGTAAAGGCCGCCAGCAGATCACCGCGTTTTAAAGCGGGAAGGGCTCGGTCCTGTGCGAGAAAATCGGCGCTTTCGCAGATGGGCCCGACAACATCGACTTTTTCAAGGCCGTCCATTGTCAGATCTTCGGTGCGTTTGAGGGGCAGAAATTTTTCATTGACCGCCGTCGGCCAGATAAAATGAAACGCCTGATAAAGCGCCGGGCGGATCAGATCGTTCATACCTGCATCGACGATGGCGAATTTTTTCGCTCCGCCTTGTTTTGTGTAAAGAACTTTTGTCAGCATAATGCCCGCGTTGGCCGCGATACTTTTACCGGGTTCGAGGATCAACGTGAGGCCTTTATCTTTCAGCAGCGGCACGATGCCCGAAGCGTAATCCTGCGCCGAAGGCACGGTGTCGGATTCGTAGTCGGCCCCGTATCCGCCGCCCAGGTCCAATGCTTCTATTCGGTGGCCTTTATTTCTGAGAGTATCTACCAGGGGCATGGTTTTTTCCACCGCGTTAACATAGGGATCGATCGTTTTTCCGCCGGAACCAAGATGCACGTGGATCGCGCAAAGTTCGGCATAGCCGTTATCGTTGTAATCGGCGAATACCTTTATGGCTCGTTCGATATCAACGCCGAACTTGGTTTCTTTTTTGCCGGTTGTGATGTATTTATGGGTTTTATAATTCACATCGGGATTGACACGAAGGGCGACCTTTGTTTTTTTGTTCGTTTTTTTTGCCAGCCGGATGAGATTATCCAGCTCCTGTTCGGATTCGATATTAAAATAAGCGATTTGTGCGTTCAGGGCTTCGGTTATTTCCTTGTCTGTTTTTCCGACACCGGCATAAACGACTTTTGACATATCGCCGCCTGCCTGTTGAACGCGGTATAACTCACCACGGCTGACGATGTCGAAACCGCTGCCGGCCTGAGCCATGAA
>CAZNET010000221.1:0-4992 GCA_964571885.1 uncultured Pirellulales bacterium | reverse complement strand
GAGGACGACGAGGCGGCGGCCTTCCACGCCCGACGCTTTTCTTAATGTTAACGGCGTAGGTGAAACTAAACGCAAACAATACGGTCAATCCTTTGTACAAGCCATAAAACAATACTGCTAAGCTAATTCGATCGAAACAGATATCTACTGATTGACAGAAAAAACTCTGTTATTGCTGAAGTTTGTAGATGAACAGGTTCCATCCGGAGCCGCCGCAGTAGCGGTCCGTAAAGGCCAGGTTGTAAACCCTGCCGTCCGCCGCTGTCAGTTTTTCAGGCGGTTTGTAAGACAGGTCGGGATGATGAACAATAAGCCATTGCGTCTTGATGTTGTTGGCATTTTGCGCGTCGATGTAAATTAATTTTTTTGAATTCGGCAGGGAACGCGAGTAGAACTTCAGCATTATATAATGTCGAAAATCGTGATCGCTGCCGACAATGATACCGCTGCCGTCGGTCTGTTCCGCCAGTTTTAAAAGCACCCGCTCGTAGCCGCTCCGGCCGTAATGTAATAACGCCGCGATACTCATTGACTGGAAAATAAGAAATAATGTCACCAATGAAATTACGATAACTTTTCCTGCCGTTGATCTTCGAAAGACAAACCCCATCGCAAGGACGGCGAGCAGGTAAAAGAAGGGTATGCATAAAATGAAATATCGCGGATACAGAAATTCGGGCCGGGTGGCGATCAGCAAAACCGCCGGGGCGATAAACAGACTGAACGGAAAAAATATCCATATCCATTTTTTAGCGCAAATTAAGACGATAAGTGCCAGTGTGATAACTACGATCACACTTATTGCCGCGATCAGTTTTGTCGTTTCAGTGACGGTCAGACCAAGTGCCTGAGCTGAAATATGACTGACCGACTCCCAGACCGGGTAGTTCGATCCGCCGCCGATGATGATATGACGAATATAAGTAAGGTAAAAAATACAGAAGAACAAAACCGGCACCAGGTAGAAAATCATTGTTGTTTTGAATACCTCCCTGACAGATCTTCTTTCCCTCAATTCGTCGATTATACAGTAACAAATAAGGGAAAACAACACTGTAACATAAGTCAAATGCGCCAGCAACCCCCCGATACAGCCGAGCCAGAACAGGGCCAGCTTCGGTCTTGAAAACTTTTTTCTGAGTTCGATAAACATATCGAGGGTGAACGCGGAAAAAAATATTGCCCCGGCATAACCGCGTGCCTCCGAGAAATACAGCACGAATAAAAACGAAAAGCCGGCAAATAGTACCGCCAGAAACCTTTCGACCTGGCCGAACCTGGCTCCGATCCGCGACATAAAATAGATCGCACCGATACCGAATACGATCGATAAAAGACGATAAAGAATTTCCTGATTCGGCCGACCGATGAAATACAAATAAAAAGAATTTAGGATATGGTTGTTATCATGCTGTAATTTTGTGAATATCTCGATCGGTGAATCAAGCGATTGTACCAGATTCACCGAGACGACTTCGTCAAACCACAATTCGCCTCGTCCGCTTAATATAATAAGCATCACGCTTACCAGAAAGACGCAGTAATAGATGAATTTCCATACCTTTGAAGCTTTTTTCATAGCGTTGATAATAGCAGAGATTTTTTAATTTTTAAATAATCTAATCATAAAATTAGCAAATTTAATCCTGATTAAAGAATTGGTTTATGGTATAATGAAATATACTGGAAAATAGATTCGTGATGTGCAGGTTAATAATTCAGTTGTTGACTTGAATTTCTTTTATCGTATATAGTTTTAAGGATGACAATTATTATTTACAGATGAGGGACGCTATGGAACAAAAGAAAATTCTGATAATTGATGATGATCCGGATATCACCGAAGCCATGAAAATTGTTCTGGAAAACGCCGGCTATTCGGTTGACAGTGCCCAGGACGGGATCGAAGGTCTTGAAAAAATCAAGGCCGACAAACCAAACCTGATTATTCTCGATGTCATGATGAGCAAACCTCGGGAAGGTTTCATGCTGTCACGAGAACTCAAAAATTCCGATCAGTACAAGGATATCCCGATTCTGATGCTCTCGGCGGTAAAGGAAAAAACAGGGATCGACTTCAAATCAGCCGCCGGTGACGGTGAGTGGCTTCCGGTCGAAGATTTTCTTGACAAACCAGTTAAACCTGATGTTCTCCTGCAAAAAGTCGAAAGCATAATCAAATTATAAATGGAAACGCTGTTACAGAGTTCAAATCTTATCAGAAGAGCATACTGGCTGATAAGATTAAGGTGGATGGCCGTTGTTTTTCTTGTCGCTGCGGTGATGGCGGCAAATTTCCTCTTTTCGATCACTCTGCCCTTAAATAAACTGTTGATCCTGGCCGGCGGAATTGTAATCTACAATTATCTGCTGTACGATTTGCTCAAGCATAATCTGACCTGGAAGGGAAAAAGACCTTCCACGCACATTGTCGAAAATGTTATTTCCTTTCAAATCTCTGCCGATTTTTTCATTTTGACCTTGATTTTGCATTTCTCCGGCGGTATCGAAAATCCATTTTATTTTTATTTTGTTTTCCATACCATCATCGCGAGCATCTTGCTGACAAAAATGCAGAGTTACCTTCAGGCGACACTTGGCATTTTTTTATTTGGTTTGCTGATATTCCTCGAATACAAAGGGTATATTCCTCATTATACCCTTGAAGGTTATGTTAAGCACAATATGTACAAAGACGGCAGCAACATAGTGGGTACATTCGCTGTTTTTTCATCGACCCTTTACCTGGTGGTGTATATGACAACTTCGATATGCGAGTTGCTGAGAAAGCAGCAGGACAATTTTGAAAGAGCCAATAAGTTATTAAAAGAAAAGGATCATTTGAAAAATGAATATGTCCTTCGATTAACTCATGATATCAAAGGTCACATTGCGGCGATTCAAAGTTGTTTGGGAATCGTGGATGATCAGATGGTCGGACCGTTGAATGAAAAACAGGCCGATCTGGTCGAAAGAGCGTATCGCAGGGCTAATAAATGCATGACCTTTATCACGGCGTTGCTGAAATTGACACGAATGAAATTGACCGGACGAATCGACAAACAGTATTTTTCGCTCAAAAACACCTTTTTTAATGCCTTAGCGACCGTCGAAAACAGGGCATCCAAAAAGCTGATCAAGGTTCAGTATGAAATCGAAGGCGATTTCGACGAGATTTTCGGAGAGCCCTTTCTGATCGAAGAGACGATTACCAATCTGCTTTTTAATGCCATCAAATACACCCCCCAGAAAGGGCACGTCAAACTCAGGGGGATCGACAAGGGCGATCGAGTTTTGTTTGAAGTGATCGATAACGGCATCGGTATCCCGGAAGAGGAGCTGGGTAATATTTTTGATGAGTTCTATCGGGCAGAAAACGCCAGAAAGATCGAACGTGACGGTACCGGTCTTGGTCTTTCAATAGCGAAACAAGTCGTACAAAGGCACGGCGGCACGATTACGGTCAAGAACAACCAGAATGCCGGGTGCACATTTAGTTTTTCACTGCCAAAAGCTGAGCAGAAAACATCGACAAAAACGGGCCGTTAAAATGTGATTTCGCAATCTTGTTGAAAATAAATTTATAAAAAATGTGCGCCCGTTATGTAACTTGCTGTTATAGTTAAATTTATAGATACAACAAATCTTAATAAAAAATTTCACATTTCTTGACATCGTCATTCTATAAAGTATAATAGATGTGAAGTTTGTGAATGTGAACACAAGCACCAATCAGGATTCGAGGATAAAAAAATGAAATATCATCGGATTCCAGATGAAACAATACGGCGATTGCCGATCTATTTGCGGGGATTGCAGTTGCTGTCACTTGAGGATCAGCAAAGCATTTCCAGTAAAATTCTGGCGGAATTCATCGGTACCAATGCATGGCAGATTCGCAAGGACTTTTCCTATTTTGGTGACTTCGGTACGCCCGGCAGGGGATATGACATCAAAAAACTTCAAAAAAGAATCAGGAAGATACTTAATTTGGACAAAACACACAAAGCCGCCTTGGTCGGCGTTGGTAATCTGGGTTCTGCGATTCTATCTTATCCGGGCTTTAAGATATTCGGCTGTGAAATCGCAGCGGCCCTGGACAGTAACCCGAAAAAAATCGGAAAAACCAAAGGCGGAATTAAGATCGAAAACATTAACAATATTAACTCTCTAAAACGCAGAAATATAGATATCGGTATAATTGCTGTGCCCAGCGAAGTCGCACAGCAAACCGCGGATCTGTTAGTTAAATCGGGTGTCAGGAGTATTCTCAATTTTTCTTCGAGACACCTGGATATCCCTAAAAAAGTAAAGGTAATTTCAATTGATATCGCAATGGAATTAGCAAGATTACCTTATTATATGCCTTCGAGTTGAACGGCATTGATAAACAGTTTTGTCGTCTGAAAACAGGGCAGAGACGCGTTGATCTGCCATAATGAATAAAAATTTAATGACAGGCGCAGCTATGGAAACTGTTTTTATCAGCAAGCTAAAGCCTTTTATGGATGTTATCGCGGAACGGATGCAGCTTTACGTACCCGTTTTGAACGGGGGGCACTACGTATATACCAAATATGATCCGCAGGCCGATGGCGACTTAACTGTTAACGATATTCGCCCGTGTACTCCGGTCAAAGAGTTTTTGTTCCCTGTCAGAGAACTCGCTTCGACCTTCGGCAAAAGTGATACCCTTGTTGAAGTCGAGCCCTTTGCGGTATTCGGATTAAAAGAATGTGATTTGCAGTCCATGAAGATCCTCGACAACGTATTTCTGGAAGAGGAGTTCGAGGATACCTTATATAAGCAACGCAGAGAAAAAATGTTCATTATCTCATCCGATTGCATCGGTCCGGGGGACAGTTGTTTCTGTAATTTGTTTGAATTAAAAGGATATCCACAGGACGGTTATGATTTGAATGTCTCAAAGGTTAAAGACGGATTCATTATTGAGAGCGGCTCGAATAAAGGAAAAAGTTTTATTTATGAAAA
>CAZNET010000220.1:0-4996 GCA_964571885.1 uncultured Pirellulales bacterium | reverse complement strand
ATTACATCGAAATGAAGTTGTGAAGTATGTCGAAGAGCTTTTAGCAGAGAAAAAGGTAGAAGCCAAACCCCAAAATCAGCGGCTTTATTATAAAGCGTTCGTGTAATTAAAGTCACAATAACAGAAAAAGGTATTTTTCCATATTTTATTAAAGGAGACACCATGGTACAATTAACCGATGAAGTCAGACAAGCAATAGCAAAGCAGGAATATTTACCTGTCGCGACAAGCAGTGACGACGGGATTCCCAATGTTGTCTATGTTAAATATTTGAAAGTGGTCGATGACTGTACGATTTTGATCGCTGATAACTATTTTCATAAAACTCGCAATAATATTATTAGCAACGGCAAAATCGCTTTTGTGGTTCTTGATGATGACAAAGGATCGTACCAGGTCAAGGGCTCATCAAGAAGACTGGAGTCGGGGCCTATGTTCGATGAAGTCCAAAAATGGGTATCTGACGATTTACCCAAGGCCGCCGCGGTTGTCGTTAATGTAGAAGAAATATATAACGGAGCTGAGCGTATTAAATAAGGATTTTTTTTGTTAATTATGCCGCAATACGTCTATCGATTGCGGCTTTTTTATATACTTCCCATTTCAAATGATTTTTGAAATTGCTCTAAATTTCTTCATCAAGCGTTCCGTCGGGCATCATGTTATCAGGATGATAAACGCCTTTTTCTTCTAACTGATATCTTTTGCATTTTTGCCAGTTAGTATCTGTTTTGCAGTACTTTTGCCCCCAGGATTTATCTATTTTTCCTTCTTTTTCGAACCATCTCAGAGGACATGCACTATACCATTTACACGTCATTGACACCACCATCGTAAATTCATCGATCGCCGGATTTACTTTTATTCATTCCCTCAACTTTTCCGTTTAGCCATCCCAGTTTAATATTCTCAGTCGGATTTAACTCAGGGATATAAGGTTTTATATCCAATACCGGGCTGCCGTCAACCATATCGATACCTGATATGTGTAAAATGTTACTTTCTATCCTTTCAAGACGAACAACCGATATGCCTATAGGATTAGGTCTGTACGGGCTTCTGGTTGCAAAAACACCGTGTTCTTTTCCATCCCAGGGCGGATAGGCGGTCAAAGCTGATTGTTTGACCCTATGCAGATGGAAAATTACAACGATATGGCTGAATTCCTCAAGATCACTAAGACCTTCGGAAAATTCATCGAATATTATTATTGTTCCTTTTTCTTTTGGCGACCCTACAGCTTGTCGAGGCACACCAAAATTTTCCTTATAAGGTGATGTAATTATGCCAATCGGATGATACTTTATAGCGTCCATTTTATAATCTTAATTGATAAAAAGAAAATTATCAAATCAAGAGATTTTACCCTTAATAAGAATTCTCACAGATCGGCTGATGTAGAAAATCGCATTTTATTAAATGACTTTTCTTTATATATATATATATATATATATTCATAAGCTTGTATTTCTTTTTTTTTCTAAAAAACAAGATATACCATTGTTTTCTACCCAAAAACAAGAAAAGCAATCAAATAAAAAAAATAATATTTTTGTGATAAATTTCACATATTTATTTGACCCAGTTGTTATATTAGCGTATATTATAAATAAATTATAATAAATAGTTGTATATACTTTGTTAAAAGAATATATATTGTGATATATTTACCAAAAGTGGATTATGGCTAATAGAAGCAGTATAATAAGGTTGTCGAGATATAAAAACGCCATTAACAGGCTGAAAAACTTGAATTTTGTGAGAGTTTACTCAGAAAATCTTGCGGATGCGGCAGGTGTAACAGCAGCCCAGGTGCGTAAAGACTTCTCTTTATTTGGGATTTCCGGTAACCGCAGGGGGGGGTATAAACTGGATGAGCTTTCCAGGCAATTAAGTAAAATTCTCGGAAAAGACAAGCTTCAGGAATTTATTTTGGTCGGTATGGGTAATATCGGCAGAGCTTTAATGGATTACAAGGGCTTTGAAAAAAGCGGAATCAAGATCGTGGCGGGTTTTGATATCGATCCGGCTAAACTCAAAGACCGAAACGAAAAGCCTATTTTTTCTTTGGATGAATTGTATGATTATATCAAGGAGAATAAAATAAAGCTCGGAATTATATGTGTTCCCGATTACGCGGCTCAGCAGGTTCTCGAATTGATGATTAATGCGGGAATACAAGGAGTCTTAAATTTTGCTCCTATTTGTTTGAGGGTTCCTGAAAATTGTGTCATTAATAACATCAATCTTGAAACCGAACTTGAAAATGTAATTTATTTCGTTAATGCCCAGAATCGGGCAAAGAGCAAATAAATGAAGCAAAAGCCTTTAAAAAACCAGATCATGTTCGCCTTGATGGCCGTAATTTTAGTGATTTCGACGCTGATTGCGGTTTTAGGATTTTATGTCATCAAAAAAGATATCCTTGAACGGGCGCAGGTCAGAGTGACGCGTGATCTCGGGGTAACACGGGCTTTTTATAACGCAGAAATTGAACGGATCGGAGACATCTTCAGTCTTCCTGTTGTGGAAAGAAATAAAAATCTGCTGCGTAAAAAATTGAATTTACATTATATCACCGTTTTTGATCCCAATCGGCAGGAAATAACAAGTGAAATTGTTCGTGAGGCTATTGAAAAAAAACAAGGAGTCGGCGGAACGCGTATCATAAAGGCCGAAGAACTCGAGATGTTGAATCAACGAGAGGAAATAGAAGCCGCAATCGCGATTGTCCCGACGCAGCGAGCCAAACCAACCGACAAAAAAGTGCATGTCGATGTGATGTCAAAAGAATACGCTATGCCTCGATTCAATAAAGAAGGTAAAATCGAAGAAATTATATATGGCGGGCGAATCATTAATAAAGATTATGCGTTTGTGGATAAGATACGAGATTTAGCGTTTGGAAAACAAATGTATGATAACAAACCCGTCGGGACAGTGACCATATTTCAGGGTGATACAAGGATCGCGACAAATGTACTCAATCAAGACGGTACACGGGCGATCGGAACCCGTGTTTCCGAGGAAGTATATCAGGCGGTTTTTGAGCAGGGACGTATCTGGCGGGACAGGGCGTTTGTTGTAAACGACTGGTATATAACGGCATATGAGCCGATTCGAAATATCAACGGAAAAATCATCGGCATATTATATGTCGGTATCCTCGAAGCGCCTTTCGATGATATGACCAAAAATATCATTATTGTGTTTCTGGTGATTGTCGCTGTGGCTGCAATGATGGCTTTAGCCTTGTCATTTCTTCTTGCGTCGGCTATTACAAAACCTTTGACGAGTGTTTTGGATGCCATTGAAAAACTTTCCGGCGGAGCGAAAGGATGTGTTGTTGAAAGCAATACCGATGTTAAGGAACTCAACGAACTGGCATGTTCCTTTAACAAAATGTCCGAAACGCTCTATCAGCGTGAGCAGAGCCTTAGGGAATCGAATGAGAAGCTGACAGCACTGAATAAAAGCTACCTGGACCTTATCAGCTTTGTTTCTCACGAGCTCAAGGGTATCCTGGCTTCGGCGATTATGAATGCGTATGCGGTCAAGGACGGATTTCTGGGCCTGATTAATTTCAAGCAGCGAAGGGCGCTGGATTCGGTCGCACGAAATTTAGATTACCTCTCCGCGACGGTAAAGAAATTTTTGAATCTGGGCAGAATAGAAAAAGGCCAGTTAGAAGTGAACAGGACCGAGGTGTTTTTAAAGAAGGAAATTTTCGACACATCGATCGATTCTCTCTCGCCGCTGGCTGTTAAAAAGAAAATACAGATCGATAATAATATCGATCCGGAACTGACCGTCAAGGCCGATATCGATCTGATGCAGGTTGTTGCCAATAATCTCATCAGCAACGCCATTAAGTACGGACTGGAGAATGGACAAATCGTTATCAATTCCAGTGACGTAGAAGGTAAAATTCAAATCGAAGTTTATAATGATTCGGTGCCGATCTCCGAAGAGCAGCGACAAAAGCTGTTCGTGAAATTTTCAAGACTTGCCACTACCGAGACAAAAAAAGTTAAAGGCACCGGACTTGGTTTGTATATCACTAAACGTATCGTGGAAAGTCACGGCGGCGATATATGGGTGGAGCCGGGTGACAATGGTAATTCGTTTATATTTCAGATAGACAAGGAATAAACAATGCCGACACCATTAGAATTAATTAAAAAAAGACGGGCTGAGGCGGTCAGTAAGATAATCGGTAAAGGTTATCTGTCAACCAAGCGCGTGTACGTGGGCATGGCGACCTGCGAGATCGCGGCCGGCTCGAAAGATGTAATGGACGTGTTTCAAAAGGCGGTGACAAAAGGCGGTTTGACTGATGTATACTTAAGCCAGAAAGGTTGTGCGGGCAGGTGTAATCTCGAACCGACTGTTGAAATCATCGAGACCGGGAAAAATCCCGTACGGTATGGCAAAATCGACAGGGAAAAGGCCCAGCAAATTATTGAAAGACATATAAAGAACGGCGAAATCATTGAAGAGTGGATTATTGATTGACAGGAATCTTAACCGTGAATAATAAATTTACTGTTACAATTTGTGATGGAACGAGCTGTATCAACAAAGGTTCCCGTGATCTTCGAGCAGAACTGGAAGAGAACCTCAAGACACATCATCTACAGGACAAGGTAAAAATCAGTCTTTCCGGCTGTCTCGGAATGTGCGAGAAAGGCCCGATCATGGTGGTGAATCCGGGTTATATTATTTACGCCCAGGTTCAGAAGCAGGATATCAAGGAGATCGTTGAAAGTCACCTTCTGAGCAACAAGCCCGTGGCCCGGCTGGTTATACAGGAAAATAATTTGTATAATCGGTTTTTCAGGGTCTTCGGTGACGCGGACTTTTTTGGTCATCAAATGCGGATCACACTTCGCAACTGTGGTATTATCGACCCGGAAAGCATCGACGATTATCTATCGGTTCGGGGGTACGAGGCCTTAGCAAAAGTGCTTACGGAAATGAAACCCGAAGATGTAAT
>CAZNET010000219.1:0-5033 GCA_964571885.1 uncultured Pirellulales bacterium | reverse complement strand
GGATGACAGTATGCGTCTGATCGTGTAAAAAGTCCCAATGTCATTTCGACCGAGCGAAGCGAGCGGAGAAATCTATTGAAATAAATCAGCCCCGATAAACGACATCGGGACTCGTGACTGACTCGAGGATTATTCAATTTTCAAAACGAGTAAAACCATCCACCTCATACTTCGGTGGCTGCCACCCGATCTGCGTCAAATTCGAATAACCAAATAATTCGATTTTCAAAACACCGGATTCGGCGCCCATGATCGCGGTCAGGGGTGACATTACTTCGCGTCAATTACAGCCCAAAGCCCCCGGCCTGTCTTTCTTTTACCCTTCCGGGCATCCGTCTTCGTTGAAACGACGACGGACACGCAGGTACCGGGGCTGTTCAATTTCCTATAAATCTTCGCGGGCTTTCCTTTCTGGGTTGATATTTTCTCCATAAAGGCCAAGTCCCATATCACAGTTAACATTATATCGGAAAATCCGCAAAAATGCAATGAAATCATCGATGTGGGAGCGGGATTGCGCAATTTTTCGGTTTTTCTGATGATTTTGTGTTTTTTTCGGCTGTTATGAAAGTCACAAGAAATTATCTTGAATTTTTGGGGTTAAGGGGCTATATTTTCGCGTCGATAAAAAGATGTTTTGAAATCAAAGAAGGTTATGGTATAATTACAAATCTGTATTAAAATCAAAATTTTGTAGTAGATATGTAAGGTAAATACAGCGTGGCAAAGAAGAAAGCAGCTAAAAAGAAAGTCAAAAAAACGACGAAAAAGGCCAAAAAAGCCGCAGCAAAGAAGAAAAAATATCTGACCAAGAAGGAACTGGCGGAATTCCAGCGTCTGCTGCTGCTGAAACGCAGAGAGATTGTGGGCGATGTCAATAATATGGAAGGCGAGGCACTCAAGAAATCGCGTCTCGACGCGACCGGTGACCTTTCGAGTATGCCGATCCATATGGCCGATATCGGCACGGATAATTACGAGCAGGAATTCGCACTGGGGCTGATGGACAGCGAAATCAAGCTGCTGCGTGAGATCGACGAGGCGCTGATGCGGATCGAGGAGGGCACGTACGGGATATGTGAAGGCACCGGCGAGCCGATCCCCAAGGCCCGCCTAGAGGCCCAGCCGTGGGCCCGATACTGCGTCGAATTCGCCAGAAAACTCGAACAGGGGCTTGTCTCGCTGGACGAAGATCAAATATAGCGGAAGTGTCTGTATGAAATTCAGATGCCCAACATGCAAAAAGGAAGTCGATAATCCCAATAACGACCCGGAAGGAGCTCAATATTTTCCTTTCTGCAGCGAGCGATGCCAACTGATCGACCTGGGTTGCTGGTTTGACGCCGATTATGTGATCAGTTCGGAAATTTCAGCCGAAAACCGTAACGATACAACATAACCATTACTCATAAAAAAAGAGGATTTTTTGTTGCAATATCGGGCTATGCGACGATATCATACACTGTCTCTTTCATGGCCAAATGTTAACAGATTTAGAAAGGGAATAGTATGGATGCTGAAAAAACTGAGAACGGCTTATTCGATCGGTTATATTTGCCTTATCTTTTCAAGAGTTTTCTGATCTCGCTGCAGCCAGGCAAACTGTTTATTGCTCTTTTAGCGGTGGCTGCGATCTTTCTTACAGGCTGGATCATGGATAAAAACGAAACGGTGGTTATTGAATCCTATTCAAACGATGTGGTTATCACCGAGCTGGATACGTATCTTAAAACGCCTGACAAGATGGACTCTTTTATCGAAGCCAACAAAAACAACAATGAGCGTCAGGGCGTCTTTGAGACGATATTCAAATTCGGTTCACTTAAATTTCACCACGCCCTGGAATCGCTTTTCAGATTTGATATTCCCACGGTGATGTCCAATATCTCGGAGTATTTCAAAGCGATCGGATGGATTTTCAGATATCACACAATTTACTTTATCCTTTTCGGACTGATTAAGCTTTCGATCATTTCGGTGGCGGGCGGTGCGATCTGCCGAAACGCGGCGCTTCATTTTTCGAAAGGCGAAAAACTGGGCATTATCCAGGTGACACGGTACAGCTCGAAAAGATTTAAGAGTTTTTTTACCGCCCCGCTGCTGCCGCTTGTCATGATCTTTTTCGCGGCAATCGTTTTCGCGGTGTTTTCACTGCTGTTCCTTCTGCCTTATCTCGGTGAGTTAGTGACATCGATTTTCAGTTTTATCCTGTTTCTGCTCGGTTTTATTGTTGCCATTGTGATTGTCGGTTCCATTGCCGGCATTAACCTGGTTTATCCGGCTATCGCTTATGACGGCGTGGACAGCTTCGATGCCATCAGCCGGGCTTTCAGCTATTTCTATTCAAAGCACTGGCGGACGGTTCTGTATATGATCGTGGCCGCGGTGTACGGTGCGGTCTGTTATTTCTTTGTGCGGTTCTTCGCGTTTTTATGGCTGTGGGTGACATCGTTTCTTGTCAAAATTACCACTGCGCCGCTTGTGTCATTAATTAATGCCATGAAAGAAACCAAACTCGAAGAGAAATTCGACGCTATCTGGCCTGAACCGACGTTTATGGACCTGATGGGGCATTCGGCAGAACCAGCCGGTACAACTCAATCCATTGCGGCATTTTTCGTCAATATAAACTCGGCCATTATTGTCGGCCTGGTTATCGCATTTATCCTTAGTTTTTACTTTTCGTCAAATACCATCATTTACGCCCTGCTGCGTAAGCTGGTAGATAAAACCGAACTCGATGAAGTCTATCGAGAACAGGATGACAACCTTCAGCCTCTGCCCGAAATGCAGGAACATAACGATCGATGAATTCACAAAATGGTTCGGTCATCCATCCGGCCAAATGATACATTCATAACACAATATTCATTAAATCGTTATCGGCTTTAAACTTGCATTGTCAAGGAGGTAAAATTAGAATGTTTGTTAATGAAAAGACAGGAATCAAATATAAATACTGACAAAAGCAATCAAGCAGCATCACGGCGTTCGCCAAATTCTACCGGCAACACCGAATTACCTCCTTCTTTACTGCTGAGATATCGAAAGTCTTTGATTATTTCGGCTCATATACTGGCATTTGCCTTTTCGCTGCTGCTGTCATTTTTGGTTGCCAATAATATGCAATTCAGACGTGAGTGGGTGTTCGAACAGTATCCGGCGTTGCTGGTGTTTTTTCTGATTGTAAAAATACCTGTTTTCGGTTTTTTTGGGCAATACCGCGGCTGGTGGCGCTATGTGGGTATCTCTGACCTGTTAGGTATTCTTCGGGCTTCCATCATCAGTACACTGGTCATTCTGCTGCTCTGGGCCTTTGTGATCTTACGAATCACACATTTCAGGCTGATGCTGGAGCCGTTGACGCTGGTTTCCCAGGGTGTCTTCATGGCTGATATGTTCATTACCGTGCTTTTGCTTGGCGGGCTGCGGATGATGATACGGATGTATTACGAAGAATTCAGAACGGTCGAAGGCGGCCGGCTCAAAAGGCTGATCATCATCGGAGCGGGCAACGCCGGCGAAGCCTTGCTTCGCGAGATTCTTCGCATGCCGGTGGCCGAATATGATGTGGTCGGTTTTGTCGATGACGACCCTGTGAAACAAGGTATTAATATCCATGGCGTAACCATTCTTGGTAAAATCGAAGATCTGCCTGAAATTTGTGAGGAATATCATATTGACGAGATTGCCATCGCGATTCCGTCGGCGACACATCAGCAGCTTCGCCGCGTCATCCAGATCTGCGAAGGAACGAAAATAAGATTCAGAACCGTTCCATCGATTACTGATATCGCGACGGGCAAATTCAAGGTCTCGCAAATCCGCGATGTTGATATTAACGACCTGTTGGGCAGAGCGGTGGTCCAGTTGGATCTCGATCTGATCGAATCTTTCATCAAAGACAAAATCGTCCTTATCACCGGAGCCGGCGGGTCCATCGGTTCGGAAATGTGCAGGCAAATCTGTATTTTTCAGCCCAAGCTGCTGCTGCTGATCGAACAGGCTGAAAATCCTCTGTTTCATATTGACCGTGAACTTTCTAAAAGTTTTCCGGATGTTTCCCTGAAAACGGTTATCTGTAATATCACGGACACGGCGCGTGTCAATGAAATATTCGAATGTTACCGGCCTCAGATCGTCATCCATGCGGCCGCTCATAAGCATGTCCCCCTGATGGAGCTTAATCCGGGTGAAGCGATCAAGAATAACTGTCTCGGGACGAAGAATGTCGCCGACGCGGCCGATCGGTTCGGCTCGACGCATTTTGTGATGATCAGTACCGACAAAGCGGTCAATCCCACGTCGCTGATGGGTTCGTCCAAGCGCGTGGCGGAGATGTACATTCAGGACCTGAACCGGACCAGTCAGACGGATTTTGTCACGGTGCGGTTCGGCAATGTGCTGGGGTCCAACGGCTCGGTGGTTCCGATCTTCAAAAAACAGATCGCCAAGGGCGGGCCGGTGACGGTCACGCATCCGGAAATGAAACGCTACTTTATGACGATCCCCGAAGCCAGTCAGCTCGTGCTGCAGGCTGCGACAATGGGTAACGGCGGCGAGATTTTTGTGCTCGATATGGGCGAGCCGGTCAAGATCGTCGATCTGGCCAAGGAACTGATTACCTTGAGCGGATTTCGGCCCGGCGAAGATATCGAGATCGTCTTTACCGGCACCCGGCCCGGCGAGAAACTCTTCGAGGAACTGTCCATCAAAGGCGAGGATATGCAGACCACACGCCACCCGAAGATCGGCATCTGGAAAAATATCATCATGGACCGCGAACAGCTTCACGCAGGCATCAACGACCTGCTCGAAACGGCCCACACACAGGACCACGAAAGAATCGTAGAAAAAATAAGGGTCCTCGTCCCCGAATACATCGGCAACAATAAAAATCACTGATATCACAATTCTGAAGGTTGATTTCCCAACAGGTGTATTTATGCAGGGACTGCGGGTCGGCGTTGCTGCCGGGGTAGGGGTCTGTGCGGTTGAATCGGCCGGTGGCGCTGTCGTACCAGCGGGCGCGG
>CAZNET010000218.1:0-5063 GCA_964571885.1 uncultured Pirellulales bacterium | reverse complement strand
GTTGTTGAATACGGCCAGGACGTTTGGGTTGGCACTGAGGACGATGGGGATCGCCAGGAGGATGCCGACCAGGGCTTCACCGGTGATCAGGCCCGAGGCCAAAAGCAGGCCGTTGCGTGTCGAGCGTTCGAGCACATCGGGCGGAGAATTTTTTCGTCTGTGATATACCCTTACTGCCTGGTGGATGATCCCGCCGGCGAGGATCGGCACTTCCAGTTCCAGCGGCAGATAGATACCGATTGCCACGGCCAGCACCGGCATTCGAAAGGAGCTGTTCTTTTTCTGCAGGTAAACGTCCGCCGCGATGATCGCAACCGCCGCGGCCATGCCGATGTAAACAAAGTTCCACGGCAGTTGTCCCTGAAAGACGCCTTTTGCCACTGAAGAGATCAGATTTGCCTGCGGGGCGATCAGGGCGTTGTCCGTCGCCGAGGCGTGCCCGGCGAAGCCGTATGCTTTGAACAGCAGTGTCAATACCGGTGCCATCACCAGCGCCGCCGAGAAGGTGCCGACCATCTGCATGACCTGCTGTTTCCACGGCGTGGCTTTGACGATATAGCCGGCCTTGAGGTCCTGCATGTTATCGCCGGCTATCGCGGCGGCGCAGCAGACAACGCTTCCGATGATGATCGCCGCGGCCGGGCCGTTTTCCGCACCCCTGCCCATCAGAACAACCAGCAGCAACGCCGAAACCAGAACCGTCGCTATGGTGACACCGGATACGGGATTGTTCGACGACCCGACCAGCCCCGCCATATATCCTGCCACCGCGGAAAACAAAAAGCCGGTGACAAGCATGATCACCGCCATCGGCAGCGAGACAAATACCTGCCGGACAAACACCTGGTACACCAGAAACAGCGGAACCGCAGAAGCGGCGATCAGGATCATCACCCACTTCATCGGCATGTCTTTTTCGGTGCGGTCCATGTCACTGTCCTGTTCTTTGACCTTGCGATAGGCTTTAAGGCCGCTTTTGATGCCGCTGAAGACCGACGTCCGTAACTTCAGCACGGTCCACAGACCGCCGACGAGCATCGCGCCGACACCGATATAGCGGGTTTTGTCCGACCATATCTGATAGGCCCATTGGGCGGCGGGTATGGGCTGATCGTTGACCATCGGCTGGTTTTCGAAGGCCGCACATATCGGGATCGCGATCAGCCAGTTGGCCGCCCCGCCGAGAAAGATCAGCACTGCGATATTCAAACCGACGATATACCCCACCGAAAGAAGCGCGGGACTTAGATTCGAGCCGAAATAAAAAACCGAGCCGCGGACGCCTCTGGCCGCCTCAAAAACCTCTTTCCACAACCTCAGGCCCGACGCCGCCAGTTTGAAAAGTCCGGCCGCGGCGGCCGCCTGAGCGATGTACTTAACGCCCGAACCTTTTTCCTTCTGCCCGGATTTGAGGACTTCGGCTGTCGCGATACCTTCTGGAAACTTCAGATCACCTTCGACGATCAGCGCCCTTCGAAGCGGGATGGTGAACAATACCCCCAGCAGCCCGCCGAAACCGGCGATCAACGTCACCCACAGATAATTGAAATCTTCCCAGAAGTCAAGTATCACCAGAGCCGGCAGCGTAAAGATGACACCGGCGGCAAGCGATTCACCGGCCGAGGCGGCCGTCTGGACGATATTGTTCTCCAGGATATTGCTTCGCCGAAACAATCTCAAAAGGCCCATCGAAACGACAGCGGCCGGTATCGACGCCGAGACGGTCATGCCCGCGAACAAACCAAGATACGCATTGGCTCCTGCCAGAACGACCGACAGTAAGACCCCCAGAACCACCGCTTTGACCGTAATTTCAGGATATTTTCCCTGTGAACTCATCTTTATATCCCGCTTAATCATTTTTTCTGCCGACTGCGGCCAGGCAGGTCGGCGACTGGATGCCGGCATCGTAAAGCCTTCGGCGGATGTCCCGGCTTTGCTGATAAAAGTTTTCATGCTCCGGCAGGTTTTTTATTTTGTCGAGGTATTTTTCGATCCGCTTTTCGATTTTCTCCATGGCCTTTTTATTGAAAGCGTCCTCGTTCGCATCGCTGTAATCGAAAAAAGTCAGATCGTCTAAATCCAGACCTTTGGCGATGGCGATAATTTCATCGCGGGTAAACGTCTGGTTATGTGTCACTCCAAGAGCGGTATCAATCCTCGCGCACCAGTTATGCAAATAAACGTGAGTCAACTGCGTATCGTCCTGATTGTCCCGGTACATCTCGCTGATAATGAAATATCCGCCCGGCTTGAGTACGCGCATCATTTCGTTGAGAACCCGTGACAACTCCGAAAGATGATGCAGCGAATTGGAGATGCACACCATATCAAACGAATCGTTGTCGAATTTCAAATCCGCCGCATTCATGCGGGAAAAGTTGATATTTTCTTTTTCGAATATTTTACTTGTCTGCTTGTCAATATCGATGCCGACGATCTCGGTATAATCTTTAAGCGATTCGATCAACAACTTAATAAATCCGCCGTCCCGCGTCGCGACATCCAGCACCCTGCCGCCGGATATTCGTCTCAATGTTTGTCTGAACTCGTCCAATGTTGGCTCCTTACTCAACAATATTTGCCAATCGTTACCCATCACAAATCAATACAAATGATACACTATGATGCGCAATGATGGAATTATAGAATTTGACAAATTCTATCAAGATGATTGAATTGCTATTAAAGCAGATAGTTATGCGGTTTTCTTATTTTCTTTGGACACCGATTTTGGTTTGTCGGTTGATTTTGAATCTGTTTTTTTGGTGTCTTTTTTCTCTGATTTGGTGTCAGTTTTAGTATCGGCTTTGGTTTCCTGTTGCTGGGCTTTTTTATAGCTTTCGCTTCGGTAGTCGGTTTGATAAAAACCCGAGCCTTTGAAGATGACACCGGCACCGGTGCCGATAAGGCGTTTGAGGCCCTGCTCTTTGCACTGGGGACATTTGCGAAGTGACCGGGCGGTTATCGACTGAAATTTTTCAAACTGGTAACCGCATTTTTCACAAATATATTCGTACGTCGGCATCTTACTGCTCCTGCTTTTCGTTATTTTCCGATTCTTCGCTGTCTTCTTCGACCGGCGGCTCATCGGTTTTTGCGGGCTGTAGTTTATTGACAACGACCTTGCCCGGCCGGATGACCCTACCGTTCAAGGTATAACCGGTCTGAAATTCCTCCAGTACGGTATTATCTTCCTTATCCTCCTCGCTTCGCTGGAGCATCGCCTCGTGCCTCGAAGGGTCGAACCCTTCGCCCAGGGCTTTTATCTGCATTACTTCATGCGATTTCAAAATGTCGAGCATCTGATCGTAAATGATCTTCACGCCCTTTAAGACATCCTCGACATTCGTTACCGACTGTGACTTCTGCAGCGTATGCTCGAAGTTATCCAGGGCCGGCAGCAGTGACTTGATGATCTTTTCCTTCTCGTAAGAGATCGCATCGGATATCTGCCGGGGAACACGCTTCTGATAATTCGCGAACTCGGCGCCGACCCGCTGGAGCTTTTCGAACATCTCTTCCTTTTCGTTCTGCAGGGCTTCTAACTGCTGCTCGAGCTGCTCGACCTTTTTGTCTTCTTTTTTAGACGCTTTTTTATCTTTTTCTTTTGTCATAGATTGTTACCGAAATTCTGTTTTATTTTTTCGAAAAAGTTTTTCGCTTTTGGAAATACCGACTTATGTTCCGTCTTGGCGAATTCCCTGAGCAGTTCCTGTTGTTTCGCATTCAGCCTTTCAGGAATTTCGATCATCACCTGCACCAGTTGGTCGCCGTGACGTCCGGTACGCAGATCGGGCAGGCCCTGTCCCTTGATCCGGAAGACATTTCCGTATTGGGTGCCGGGCGGAATTTTGAGCTGCCGCATACCGTTGAGGCTGGGAACATCGATCATCGCGCCAAGCGCGGCCTGGGTAAAGCTGATCGGCACCATCACGACCAGATGATTACCGTCGCGCTGGAGAAAATCGTGCGGCCTGATCCTTACATAACAGTACAGGTCACCTCTCGGCCCGCCGCCTCTGCCCGGCTCGCCTTCATTGGCAACACGGATTCCCTGGCCTTCATGAACCCCGGCCGGTATCTTGACATTGATAACGCGCTTTTTCGGCACCCTCCCGGACCCTTTGCATTTTTTACAGGGATTGGTAATGATCTGTCCGGTACCGCGGCACTGCGGACACGTCGAGACCATCTGGAAAAAACCGCCTCCTCGGGCGACTTGTCCCTTGCCGTGACAGGTCGGACATTTACCCGGTGATGATCCCTTCTGACTGCCGGAACCATTACATTCACCGCAGATATCCTGGCGGGTAAATTCAATCGTTTTTTCCGTTCCTTTAGCCACTTCGTCGAGCGTCAGTTCAACGGTTGTCTCAAGATCGTATCCGCGTGTCGGTCCGGTGCGTCGCCGCCGCGAACCCATCCCGAAAATATCGCCGAAACCGCCCATGCCGCCGAAGATATCCTCGAAAATACTGCCGATATCCTGCCAGTTCATGTGCTGGTAGTCACGCATTCCCATGCCGCGCAGACCCTCGTGGCCGTACTGGTCGTAACGCTTGCGTTTCTCGGCGTCACTGAGGACCTCGTAGGCTTCGGCGCATTCTTTGAACTTTTCCTCGGCCTCTTTATCGCCCGGGTTTTTGTCCGGGTGATACTTCATCGCCATGCGCCGATAGGCACGTTTGATATCGTCGGCGGAAGCGTTTTTGCTTACACCAAGGACTTCATAATAATCACGTTTAGCCATTGTCTCGTTAACCATTTCCCGAACCAGCCAATAATACGCGGGTACTACTGTTGACTTCGAGAATCCCTTTAACTGACCGAGCCTGCAATAGATTCTTCTTCGTCTTCGTCCTTTAGATCGGTTATCAGAACGTTCGTCGTTAACATTAAACCGGCGACCGACGCTGCGGTCTCCAGTGCGGTCCGGGCGACCTTTGCCGGATCGATAATGCCTTTTTTGAACATATCGACAAATTCACCGGTATTGGCGTCAAAACCAATATTACCTTTTTCCGTGAGTTTTTCCAGTATCTCTGCAACAATCACATCGC
>CAZNET010000217.1:0-5064 GCA_964571885.1 uncultured Pirellulales bacterium | reverse complement strand
TCTGTTTTCACCGGAGGTGAAAACGGAGAGGGCGGGATTCGAACCCGCGGTAGGGACAAGCCCTACACGGCCTTTCCAAGGCCGCTCCTTAAGCCACTCGGACACCTCTCCGGGTATCAAGGCATTACTATATCAGTTTAGGCCGTTGTTATCAAGTGATAAATTAGCCGGTCCCGATAAGGCAATTATAACGGATGGATGTGTTATTGAGTCCAGATTTCACTTATGAAATTTTCATTTTGCCCGGTTAATTTCATAACTGACGAAGGCTACATATTGGCTGTCGGGAGACCATGAGGGGACATTGAGCGTTCCCTGTCCGCCGAACAGTTTCGTTAGAATTTGAGGTTTACCTTCGACGGGCATGATGCGAAGGGCCACTTCTTTATTGGCAGGGTGTCCCCTTACAGAGCGGTCATATGACAGAAACACGATCCATTTACCGTTGGGGGATGGGTGCGGAAACCAGTCGGCATATTGTTCGTCGAAAGTGACCTGTGTTTGATCGCCGCCGTCGGCATCCATTCGCCAGATCCGCATTTGTCCGGTGCGCTCGGAGTTAAAGTAAATATACTTACCGTCGGGTGAATAATCCGGCCCGTCGTCGAGCCTCCTTGCGTCCGTCAGGCGTTTTTCCTTTCCGCCTGTTACCGGTATCGTGTAAATATCCATTTCGCCGTTTCGCCCGGCACAATAGGCGAGGGTTTTTCCGTCCGGCGACCAACCATGCCAATAGGACGGGCCTTTTTCGGTGACCTGTTTTGGCGTTCCGCCCTGGCTGGGCAGAACAAAGATGATGGAGGTTCGGTTGTAATGATGGCTGACTGCGATCTGTTTTCCATCCGGTGAAAAGCCATGGTCGTTGTTGCACTTAGTTGCAAAGCCGGTGTCGATCTGCCTCAAATTTTCGCCGGTGACATCGATACGATAGATCTTTCCATGGCTGTTGAATATCAAATATGTCCCGTCCGGTGACCAGTTCGGTGCCTCGAAATGCTTATGCGCAGCATAAATAACCTTTCTTTCGCCGGTCTCGATATCAATGATCTCCAGGTTGCTTCGTAAAGAGATCTTTTTGGCTGAATCTGTTGGTTTCTTCTCGTTTTTGTGGATTTTTGTTTCTTGTTGACAGCCAACGCAAATCAGACACATCAACAGACAACAGTACATTTTCTTAAATAAGTTTTCTGTTAATGTTGAATTTTTCATGGTCTATTCCTGATTCAATTTATTTTCCGTGCGTCTTCGTGAAAAGAAGTGCTGGAGTAACTGTGAACATTCATCAGCCATAATCCCGGATGTTACTTTGACGGTGTGGTTGAGTCTTTCATCCTGGGGGATGCTGTAGAGGCTTTTGACCGCTCCGGCTTTGGGGTCGTCGCAGCCGTACACGAGCCGATCGATGCGGGCCAGCACCAGGGCTCCGGCACACATGGTACAGGGTTCGAGGGTGACATAGATCGTACAGTCATGCAGCCGCCAGCTTCCGATTGCAGCCGATGCCTGTGTCAGCGCGATGATCTCGGCGTGGGCGGTGGGGTCCTGGAGCTGCTGACGCTGGTTGTAGGCCTTGGCGATGATCTGACCCTGATGAACAATACATGCGCCGACCGGGATATCGCCGTTCTCCTCGGCGATATGCGCCTGATCGATCGCGATCTTCATGAACCGCTCATCTTTTTTAGCATCACTCATACCGATGAGTATATGTATTATTAATGAATTTTCAATCATATTATGGCAAGTATGTAATGCTTCAAATAAAGAGATTAAAAAGCCGGCAATTCCAAAAAATCAAAAAAGTTCTTCATCTGATATAGTAATTTATGTTAATATAAAACAAATTAAATGTAGTGGTTGTTTGGAAGTGATTTTGGTTAAAGGATCATAAAATTGTATAAAACCTCCAATATTCTTGGTTCAACTCTTAATTTTTTTAATTCGGTGCAGGCCGGTCTGAAAAGTCGGTTGTTCGGTTTCAATCCCAATACGCGGGAATACTGGAACCGCAAACTGTCACGGTTTGACGGATCGTGGCGGAGCGATCATTATGAGTTGATTCTCGATCTGCTGCCGGAGGATACCGCTTTTTCGCTGCTTGATGTCGGGTGCGCTCTGGGGGATGGTTGTGAGTTGATCAAGGATACTTATCCGCAATCGGATATTACCGGGATCGATTTCAGCGAGGTGGGCATCGGCGAGGCCAGGCGGAACAACGGTCAGGTTAATTTTCTCATTCGTGATATTCTGAACGATCCTTTGTCGGGTAAATATGATTATATTACGATCATCCAAACCCTTGAGCACTTTGACGACCCTTTTATGGTTGTCGATAAATGTCTTGAACATACAAGGGATTCACTGATCGTATCAACACCTTACAATCAAAGTTTGGCGTTGAGCATCGGCGAGCATCGTTACCGTTTCGACGAACATACCTTCGAACGATATAACTGTCATATTGCCAAGCTGACAGATTTTTCTGCCAGCCTCGGCTATAAATGCATCGTCTATCAAATCAAGCCGGAGTAATCGGCCGGTCGAGCCGGTTCGCTAAAAGTCGGGAATATCGCGTGTTTTAATGGCTTTGGCCTTTTCTTTTTGCTCATTGATCTGCGCTTGGTAAAACTTGACAACACGGTGCCATTCATCGGCGAGCAGTCTCTGCTGATCGAAAACCGTGGTGGAAATTTGATACACCGAGCCGTCCGGATTGACATTGACCTGAGCCATCGCTGTCAGACCGCATTGCGGTGACATGGTCACCAGGTCGTATGGACCTCCGGCCTGTGCGGCTCGCAGTGCGACAGAATGAAATTTTTCCTTATCCTTCATGGGGGACGGCGGATCCGTTACGAAATCGCAGGGGCCCCCGGTCGCGTCGCTGATGAGGTTTCCGGCGATATCATGTATCCAGGCCAGTTTGATCCTGCGCTGGTCAGCACCGGTGTTGATCGAGGGCCGGCCGTATTTTTTAGTGAGTACCTGGATCAGGGTGTCGGGGTGGGGACCGCGACTTGAGCCAAACTTAATCAGCCGGGAGACGAACAGTAGTTCGGCGTCGGCGCCTTCGGGGCGAAGTTCGGGCATTGGCGGGATTTCCGGATAGTCCTGCTGCGGCAGGTCAGAATTTCTTCCCGGGTTTCTGCGCTGACGAATTCGTGAGATTCTGTTTCGCTGCATTTCGTTTCGCTGCTGGATTATTTCTTCGCGTTGTTTTATTTTCGCCAACACCGCGGGGTCCTGTTCGACCTTCATTTCTTCGGGTGTCTGAGATTGAAATCCCAGTGCGATCTGTTCGCCGAACACATCGGATCCAAACCGGCGTGCGCCTTTTTCCTTCAGTTTGTAAACGATTGATGTTGTGCCTTCGTCCCGCACCGTAAACAATGAGGGTTCAAGGTCGTTATGGTCATTTCGCCAATATTCACGGGTGTTCTCAAAGGTGGTTCCGAGAGAAAAACCGACGATATCAAAGGCGCTGATTTGATCTTTCGATGCACTCCAGTTTGTTTGTCTCGGCTCACGAATTTTGCGACCCTGACCCGAGTAGATTCGTTTATCCGCCGGTGTATCCGGTGAATCGATCCAGTTGACCGTTACTTGTCCGCCGTTTTGAAATGTCACTGTGGCCTTGCTGCCCCAGCGGTTTTTTTGGTTAAGAATGGTCGCGTCGTAGACACCGAGTTGTTGTGTTGGTTCGAGTTCGGCCAGACAGCGTGTTCCCGCACCGGAAGCCTTCATGGCGGCAAAATCGGGCGTGATGACCATTTCAACCTGAACGGTTTCCATCATGCCGGCTTTGGCAGGACCGATACGCGCAATCCAGTGTCCGTACAGATCGTCGGCCGATCGGATCATCGCCGGCTGTTGATCGGCATCGGTTTGCTGCTGATCCTGCTGTTGTTGTTTTTGTTGATTTTTTGTTTTGCCACGCTGTTCGTCGATCTCTTCATCGACCTTTTCTTCTATCATCTGCCTGCCTTTTTGTTTGAGTTTGTCAAAAAGACCTGCCGCCGGTGCCGCTGCCGCGACGACTGCAATCAGAATGAGTATATTGAACGATTTACGCATTTTTCTGCCTCCTTCATTTTCGATACAAACATTTTTAAAAGAGCACATTTCTTTTACACCTGTGAATGAAGGAAAGGTGCTAAGCAAAATCTTTAATTTACCTTCTCTTTTTACTTAGCCCGAGTTATTTGAGCGTCAATGGTCCATTCCAGGCCAGCCGGAACCAAAAACCCATTTATGGTTTTCAATCCGATGGTCCGATGTTCAAGGCGATTTTGCCTGAGACGTAAACGATTTGGCGGGACAAATTCCAGCGGATATGCCCTGTTTTTACGGGGTTCTGGAGGCCGACGAACCGAGACCGGCCGCACTGTCACCGTAATGTTTTATGTCTCCGATATATCGGCCGAGGTTTCATTGTATTTTATTGAGGCGTCGGCATTTGTGCTCCGACAGCGGTACGCCAGGCGTGCAGGTCGTTACGCAGTTCATCGCGTTTGGCTGTATTGACGCTGGCCAGATCGGTCGTTTCGCTGATGTCGTCTTTTAAGTTATACAGTTCGACATTCATGTTCTCATAAAATTCGATGAGTTTCCAGTCGCCTTTTCGGATGGCCCCGTATGGACCATGGCTGTTGTTGACATGGTAATGCGGGTAGTGCCAGTAAAGAGCATCGCGATTGATGGTGCCGGTTTGTTTGAGCAACGGGACAAGGCTGATGCCGTCCATATGCTGGGAGGGCATCGGGTCGAGACCGATCATTTCAAGGATGGTCGGATAGAAATCATTGGTGATGACGGGGACATTGCATACGGAGTTGCCTTTCACGACACCGGGCCATTTGACGACCATCGGTTCGCGGATGCCGCCTTCATAGGCATGGGCCTTTCGTGCTCTTAAGGGGTAATTGTCGGTACAGCCTTCGCCGCCGTTGTCGGATGTGAAGAAGATAATCGTTTTGTCGGCGAGGTTATGTTCGTCGAGCGCATTGAGGATACCACCGACGGCATCTTCGAGGCTTTCGATCATCGCGGCGTAGGTCGCGTGGT
>CAZNET010000216.1:0-5103 GCA_964571885.1 uncultured Pirellulales bacterium | reverse complement strand
GCCAAAGGCCAGAGCACTGCCAGCACCCCCAGTGAATACATCAGGCCGATATAAATCATCTGCCAGGCATAACTCGAACATTCCTCCGTCCTGCCTCTGCCCAGACTCTGGCTGACAAACGTGTTGACGCTCATGACCACGCCGAGAATAAAACTGGCCGGTATAAACGCCACCCAGCCGGCGGGCAAAATCGCCGCTAATTCGTTAGTGCCGAGACGCGAAACCATATAACGGTCCACGAACTGCATCACGGTAAAGGAAATCGTCATGATGACCATCGGCAGAGAAAGCTGGATCATGTAGGTTAATGTGGTTTCATGATCAATGAGTTTGGTCGTTGTTCGTGAGGTCTCGTTCGTCATTGGCTTTCCTGCTGATCCAGGTTCAAAATATCGGCAAGTTCTCCGGCCGTGAAACGAGTGACGTGAATTGTTTTAACGGGATTTGTCATGCCGGCCGTGATCGAAATCTGATTTTTCCTGACACCAAGACTCTTTGACAAAAAACCGATCAATTCTTTATTGGCCTTGCCTTTTTCCGGTGGAGCCGATACCTTGATCTTCAGCATGTCTTCATAGAGGCCGCAGATCTGTGTCTTACTCGAACCGGGTACAATTTTTACGGAAAAGGTTATACCGGTGTTGTCATTTTCGATTCTCAGAGATGTCATATTAATCGATATTTTCTCTTAAATTGGCACCGATGGCAAGCTGGACATATTTCTCAATTTGCTCGGCCAGTTCGCCCAGGGAAGCAAGTCTGAAATCTTCGTAATGGCCGGGTACGAATTCGCCGTTCAGAGCCTTTTTGAAGATCTTGACGCGGATGATCGACGGCTCGTCGGCGGCTTTGCTGAAGTCGCTGTCTTTATGTTCGGTCAGCTCGACGCGCCAGTCCTCACTGATAAACACCAGGCACATGCCCGTATAAACCGCGGTCGGGAAATAATCACGCAATAATGTCAACGTACTCATCATCAGGCCTTAGAAAAGTCCTTTTTTCTTCCTTCTGTTGTTCTCGGCGTAAACCGCCTTGTTAGAAACATCTTTTTCTTTTTCAAAAACCTCTTCACAATGGATAAGGTCGTTGCCCATTATAGCGATATCTTTTGACTTTTCACCAAGAACTTTCACAAAGGCCTGTGATTTATATACCGCTTTATTACCGTGGATCAGTGCGCCGTTTACATTTTTCAGAAATATGTGCCCCTGGGATTGCGGCTCGCTTTCAGCATCAAGGCCGAATATTTCAGCGTTTTTCACATCCTCAAGAAACAGGGCGGGTCTGAGATCTTTTTTTTCGTAGTCCAGATTGAGATTGTTCAGCTTCAGGTTTTTGACATGTCTCACGAAAAAACCATAACTCGGTATGGTGCCGAACATATTGTATTCTGGATAAGAATCTTCCCTTTCTGAAATGGTTTTTTGGGTATGTGCTTCAAGGCCGCCGCCCACAGCGCGAATGCGGATATTGTCCAAGATCAGATTTTCGATGGTGTGTGTTTGGCCGTCCTCGGTTTGGACACCGGAAATCGCACAAGCGACTGTTGAGGCTGTGTCGGCTTGAATATCACTCAGAATGATATTACGCATTTTTCCGACTGGCGGTCTTTTGAAATCTGCCGGATCGAAGGTACTGTTTGAATTTCCGCCGCCCTGGGCCTTGTAGGGGCGGGCCCGGTTGCCGAGACGGATGAAAATAGGACCCATCGTGTTTTTCATATTAATATTCGAGACGGTGACCTTGTCCATGACACCGCCGTCAACGATTTCCAGCGCAATGCCCGCCAGCCGGGTATCGTAGATTGTGCAGTTGGATATCGTGACGTTCTTAAAGCCGCCTGTGGTTTCCGTGCCGCACTTGAAACCATTGCAGTGGCTGGAAATAATACAGTTGGTGATTGTGATATTTTCACAAGGCCTCGGACCGGTACTCTTCAGACAGATGCCGTCGTCACCGCTGTCGATATTGCAGTTTGCGATCCGAACATTCTCGCAGCCGTCGATATCGAGACCGTCGTTGTTGCCGTTGCATCGGCTACGGACCGTGATGCCGTCGATCAATACGCCGTTACACACCATATAGTGCTGCACCCACATCGGCGAATCCTTTATGGTGACATTCTCGACGGTGACGTCATTGCATTCGTATATTTTTATCAGATAGGGCCGTGATTTCTGGTTGCCTTTCGGCGTTTCGACGAAGTGTCCGCCCTGGCCGTCAATCGTCCCTTTTCCGCTGATCGCGATATTACGCTGCTTCTCGGCGTAGATCAGGCTCTTGTCGGTGTAGTTGTTTGTGTAGGTTCGGTATTCGGGTACATGAAGTGGATAGTCCTTCAGGTCTTTGCTGCCGAGAATCGCCGCGCCTGCTTCGATGTACAGTGTAACATCGCTTTTTAAGACGATCGTGCCGGTTAAAAACGTACCGTCGGCCAGAACGACCCTGCCGCCGCCTTCGTCGTGGGCCTTGTCGATCGCCGACTGGATCGCCTTGGTGTTAAGCGTCTTGCCGTCGCCAACGGCCCCGAACTCGGTTACATCGTAAATCCCACACTGAGCAGCCGAAAAAGCAGTTAGTAAAATGATAAATGATAACATTAAAACCTTCTTTGTGTCTGAAATTAACATGATGAACTCCTTAAAAAACAATTTAAAAGAAACTATACGAAAAACTGCGTTCCACGTCAAGCTCTCTGCGTGATAAGATGAAATATCGTCTTTTTCTGCTTATAATGAAATATAAATTTATTCTTTTTTTAATCTTACCTGATACCCGCAGTTTTTCTAAGAAACATCACATAAAAATTTCAGGTTTCCGAGTAACAGTTAAACGATCCCCAATGTTGCATTATTTAAAATCGTCAATCGGCAAAAAAGGGTTCACAACCTTAAATGTTCGGTTAGCTATTCCGTCACAGAAAAATACAATCCACTTTTGCGATATTTTGACATCCTTTGCGGAACGCCATCCGGATTCAAATTAGGCGGAGTTTGACTTTTGTAAAAATCAACTTCAACGTACCAATCTCCTGCGGGAACCGGAATCGGACCCCATTGTGTCGCGTCCGGCAATAAAAACGCTTCAAAATCTTCCGTTTCATTCTCGATAAATACTTCAATACGATTCACTGCCGGATCGACACATTCTGCCCATTCGACTGTTACGGGTGTTAAAACCGTTTGCCCCTCAGTTGGCGAGCTAATAACAGGCGACTGTGTGGGTTCTGGAATTGGAGCACCGGTTCCCTGCATGGCGAACAAACCGGTAGTTTTCTGTATTCTGCCGTCGATGTAATGAACCGAAATATGATAAAGGCCGTCACCAAAATCAGACAGATTAACCTGATCCGTCGTCTCGATTTCATACTCCCAGCGATAGGTGCTGTTATCCGGGTTATACTCTCCTTCGACTTGGATCAACGTGTTTGGATCGAGAAGTGTTTCCGAGAAGCCTTTTGTTATATCAAATGTTTTGTTTTGCGGCGTTTTGAACACAATTTTCTCAACAGTGTCATCGGTTTCTACCTGGAACTCAAAATCGTAGCCGACCTGTCCGGGTAAATGTTTTAATTCACATTCAAGGCATAAATCAATATCGATGTTGTCCACATGGTCAGCGATCGGCATCGAATTGGACAGCCAATTGGCGGAAAGTATCGCATAGTCTATAAAATTGACCATACAATCCTGATTCAGATCCCCCTCCGGATAATAATGTCCGTATTCGCCGCACAAAGGTCCGGGGGCAATTGAAACAAGCTCTTTTGTCACAGGCGGATTGATTTGCCAATGATCAACAATTTTCACAAATCCTATCCCCGGCACAAATGACTCTATTAAGAACGGACTTGGCAAAGAAGGCTGGTCGGTAGCGGTTTTCCCATAGGAATATGCTTTGTAAGGGCCGCCAAACGGAACGGTAATTGCCTCAATCGCCACAAGTTCCCGAATTCTGTTAGGTTCCGGGATAACGATAAAGCCCTCCGGAGCAATAACATAGTCCATCCATTCGTTGCCTTGGTCATCAAGGCCGACCAGGGCGTAGTTTGTGGACAGAACATTGACATCGATGACTTCGTCCTTTTCATCCAAACGCACCTGATAAAAATGTTTTCCATTAATTTCAGAACTACCTACGACCTGGCGTGTTTCAGTCCATGTATTTCCTGTTGCATCTTCGCAATGGTAGGTCCAAATCCTGCCCTCGCTGAGAGGCCAGACCATAAGTGAATCTTCGATATAGGCCAGTTGCCGAATTTCCGAAGAAGACAAGGCTCGATTGTAAACGCGAACTTCATCAATACTGCCGTGGAAATACTCATAAGCGTTATTATATTTCCAATGTCCGATACCGCCGTTTTTATCAGCCGTATATGCTATTGCGGTTCCGGTTCCATCGTATTGCCCCGGTACTTCGACACCGTTCCAAAATAGCTGAATATCAATATCGTTACCGACAAAAGCATGAAACACGACAGCAAAATGACCCCATTGATCTGTTTTTACGACAGGCTCCGCAGAGTATTTGCTTACTCTGAGATTGCTTGTATTTCCGCCGTTGAAAACGTGAGCAATAATCGTCCCGTCTGGTCGGCATCTCATCGCGACACCGTAACGCGCTAAATCGTTATTGAACTGGTCGTTTCTAAAGACAAGACCGTCCATTAAAGAATCCGGTTTTATCCAGGCACTGACAGTCATTGGAAGCGGTTGTTTGATCCCGTTTGGATCGTTGCCGTTTTGTAAGATGATATAGTCATTGGAGCCGTCAAAATAATAAGCCGTGTCGATATCGTTAAATTGATCTTCTGTCAGTGTGGCTCCGTTGACAATTCCCGTATTATGATTGCCTGTTTCATCCAAAGCGTTTCCAGTAAACGAATAATAGGCTACAAGATTAGGATCTGCCCATAAAGATTGAATAGTACAGAAAATTAAGATAACAAGCGCTGTGGTTTTTGTCTTCATCACCATACCTCCGAATTTACACTTTAATAAACATTTAAATGTAATTGATTATAACATCAAATCAATTTGGAAGGTTTTTGTAACCCCTCAGTTATGGGTGGTAAAGAGTGAATTATGACGAGTCAAAGCTGAA